>CAZLKW010000013.1:0-38876 GCA_964560215.1 uncultured Sediminibacterium sp.
CCAGGGTCGTATAGAGGGCGTTGGACCAAGATATTGTCCAAGTATCGAAGATAAAATCAATCGATTTGCAGACAGAGAAAGACATCAATTATTTGTAGAGCCTGAAGGTTGGAATACAGTAGAGGTCTATGTAAACGGCTTTAGTACAAGTTTGCCAGAAGAAGTTCAATACGAAGCTCTTCGTATGGTTCCTGGTTTTGAAAATGCTAGAATGTTCCGTCCGGGCTATGCAATTGAATATGATTTTTTCCAACCAACTCAATTAAAATATACCCTTGAGACAAAGGCAATAGACAACCTTTATTTTGCTGGACAAATTAATGGAACAACAGGATACGAAGAAGCTGCTTGCCAAGGATTAATGGCGGGGATGAATGCACATTTAAAAATCAATCAACAAGCGCCACTTATTTTACAAAGAAGTGATGCTTATATTGGCGTTTTAATAGATGACTTAATTAGTAAAGGCACAAACGAGCCTTATAGAATGTTTACATCTAGAGCAGAGTTTAGAACACTCTTACGTCAAGATAATGCAGACTTAAGATTAACCGAACTGTCTTATAATTTAGGCCTAGCAAGCATCGATCGTATGCGCAAGGTGCAGGATAAAAACAACCATGTTGCAGAGATTAAAAACATCTTAAACACACACTCTATAGAACCATCTGAAATCAACGCATTTCTTGGTACCATTGAATCTGCGCCGATGATGGAAAAACAAAAAGCATCTAAATTAGTCTTAAGACCTAATATTAGTTTGCAACAAATAATGTACCACTCTGTTTCATTAAATGAAAAATTACAAGGCAACGATCCTGATTATTTAGAGCAAGCAGAAATCCAAGTCAAGTACGAAAGGTATATAGAGAAAGAAAAAGAAATCGTTGAGCGCATGTCTGCACTAGAAAACAAAGTCATACCAGACAGCTTTGATTATGATAAAGTAGCAGCACTTTCTATAGAGGCCATGCAGAAGTTTAAAAAAATTAGACCTGTAACCCTTGGACAAGCAAGCAGAATTAGCGGCGTAAACCCAAGCGATATTCAAATTCTGATGGTATACATGGGTCGATAATTTTTTGTTTCTTGGAACTCCCGCCACTTGTCAAAAAAATAAAACAGGACCTCATTTTAATCGTTGTTTTTAGTAGCTTTAGAAAGACGAGTTTCTAAATTTTTATGGTCTTTTCGGGTCCTTAAATTTTAGTTATTATTTTTTATTCAAAACTAAATCAACCGCGTATGAGGAGGATTATTTTATCACTTCTTTTGCTTGTAATTGGTGCCAGCGCTTTCGCGCAGGAGACTTTTCCAATTAATGGCGTTAGAGATGTAAGAACCGGTGTGTATGCATTTACCAATGCAACCATTATTCAAAATGAAAAAGCTACAATTCAAAAGGGCACCCTTGTAATTAAGCATGGAAAAATTCTTGCAGTTGGAACAACTGTAGAAATTCCTAAAGAAGCAATTATTGTAGATTGTAGTGGTAAATTTATTTATCCAAGTTTTGTAGATCCTTTAACAGACTACGGAGCAAATACACCAAAGCGTGGAGCTGTCGGCTTTAATTTTGGAGCACCAGCACAGTTTTTATCAAATAAAGCAGGCGCATACAATTGGAACCAAGCGATCAAACCAGAAGTGAATGCGGTAGAATCATTTAGTATTGATGAGGCTACGGCTGCTGGTTTTAGAAACAATGGATATGGTGTTGTGTTCACGCATGTAAAAGACGGAATCGCAAGAGGAACTGGCGCTGTTGTAACATTAGCGGGCACCAACGAAAACAAAACAATCTTAAAAAGAAAAGCTGCTCAAGTTTTCTCATTTAATAAGGGCACGTCAACACAATCTTATCCAAGTAGCTTAATGGGTAGCATCGCATTGTTAAGACAAACTTATTTAGATGCAAAATGGTACGCATCAAAGCCAGCATCTGAGGGCGTGAACTTGTCCCTTGATGCATTTAATGCGAATGCAAGTTTGCCACAAATATTTGTTGCAGATGACAAGTGGTCTACATTAAGAGCGGATCGTATTGCAAAAGAATTCGGTACACAATATATTATTAGAGGTGGAGATAACGGTTATCAGAGAATAGAAGAGCTTGCTAAAACAAAAGCATCTTATATTTTGGGTATTGACTTTCCTGCGGCATTAGATGTAGAAGATGCAAATGACGCAAGATTTGTTGCCCTGTCAGAAATGAAACATTGGGAGTTGGCGCCAACAAATCCTGCAGCTTTTGAAAAAGCAGGTATTAATTTTAGTATCAGCGCAGCTGATATGAGAGATGGTAAACAGTTTTTAACAAACCTTAGAAAGGCAATACAATATGGCTTATCTGAAACTAAAGCGCTAGAAGCTTTGACAAAAACACCAGCTCAACAAATTGGCGTGTATGATCAAGTGGGTTCTTTAGAGTCAGGTAAATTAGCAAACTTCTTAATTACAACAGAGCCAATTTTTAATAGCAATGCAAAAATTATTGAAAACTGGATTCAAGGTAATAAATATGATGTAAATGGTGCAGAGTGGAACAGCTTTGCTGGTAAATATAAATTGACAATTAATAACGCGGGAACAAAAACAGAGTATACTGTTGATCTTAAAAAAGATTTATCTGCTAATGTTATTGGAACAGATACGCTGTCTGCAAAAATTGCAGTAAGTAAATCTTTGGTAAAAATTAGTTTCCCAGAAAAGAAGGGGCGCGGCGCCGAAAGTATTCGCCTTAGTGGTGTAATGGCGGATGGCGGATGGAATGGTTTTGGTACAGACGCAAAGGGTGCAAAAATAACTTGGTCTGCAAGTCTTATTTCTGCTGCAGCACCAGTAGTTGCTCAGAAAAAAGCAAACGAGCCAGTTAAATTAATCTCAAAGGTAACTTATCCATTTGTTGGCCTAGGCAATGAAGCAGTTCCACAACAAGAAACCATCTTAATCAAAAACGCAACAGTTTGGACGAACGAAAAAGAAGGCAACTTGCAAAACACAGACGTTTTATTAAAAGCGGGTAAAATTGCAAAAATCGGAAAAGGTTTAACAGAAATAGGCGCAAGAGTAATAGATGGAACAGGTAAATTTTTGACCCCTGGTATCATTGATGAACACTCTCATATAGCAGCACTTTCTATTAATGAGGGCGCAGAGTCTGTAACTTCAGAAGTACGTGTTGGAGACAATATGAATCCAGAAGACATTAATATTTATCGCCAACTTAGCGGAGGTGTAACTTCTTCTCATATTCTTCATGGTAGCGCAAATACGATTGGTGGACAAACGCAATTGATTAAGTTAAGATGGGGCACCACAGACGAGGGTTTAAAGTTTGCGGGTGCGGATCCGTTTATCAAATTTGCACTAGGCGAAAACGTAAAGCGCACTACATCTACTAATAACAATCGTTTCCCTGATACAAGAATGGGCGTGGAAGAAGTCCTTACGGATGCATTTGATAGAGCGGTAGATTATCAAAAAGCAATGAAAGCAAATCCAACTACAACAAGAAGAGATTTAGAATTAGATGCATTGACTGAGATCATGAATAAAAAACGTTTTATCACTTGTCACTCCTATGTACAAACAGAAATCACGTATGCAATGCGTGCTATTGAAAAATTCAAAGCGCAAGGGTATGATTTTAACATCAACACTTTCACGCATATTTTAGATGGTTATAAAGTGGCAGATAAAATGAAAGAACACGGATCAAGTGCAGCAACATTCTCTGACTGGTTTGCCTATAAAACAGAAGTGACGGATGCGATTGCATACAATGCAGCAATCATGCATAACGTAGGTGTAAATACGGTGATCAATTCTGATGACGCCGAGATGGCGCGTCGATTGAATCAAGAAGCAGGTAAAATTGTAAAATATGGTGGTGTATCTGAAGCAGATGCTTTCAAGATGGTTACAATCAACCCAGCAAAAGCACTTCACGTGGACAATAAAGTAGGAAGTATTAAAGTAGGTAAAGATGCAGACGTTGTTGTATGGAGTGAAAATCCATTGAGCATCTATGCAAAATCTTTATATACAATTGTGGATGGTACAGTTTATTTTGATCGTGAAAAAGATGCAGAGCGTAGTAAACAAATTACAGCAGAAAGAACAAAGTTGATTCAAAAAATGTTGGGCGATAAAAGAGCCGGCATGCCAACAAGACCTGCTATGCCAAGTACGCAAATATTATTAGAGTGTGGAGACCACGATCATAACGAAGGTCTTAACACTATTTACGAATCTCAAAAAAACTAAACCATGCAAAAGAAATATTTAAGCATTTTTGCTCTTGCATTGTTAGGTTTAACAGCAAGTGCACAAGACAATGTGTATCCAGCGGCTAAGCAAAAAGGTGTTACCGCAATTACACATGCTACAGTTCATATTGGAAACGGAACAATTTTAAAAGACGCTACTATTGCGTTTGAAAACGGAAAAATTACAGGAGTTGGCAACCCGGCTGTGCCAGCTGGCGCTACTGTAATTGACGGAACGGGAATGCAGGTTTATCCTGGATTGATTTTACCCACCTCGAATTTGGGATTGAAAGAAATCAGTGCTGGGGTTCGCGGTAGTAATGATTATGCAGAAATTGGCGAAAACAATGCTAATATTCGATCTATTGTTGCATATAACACAGATTCAAAAATAATCGGTGTATTACGTGAGAATGGAATCTTGTTAGCTGGTGTTGCACCACAGGGTGAATTGATAGAGGGTCAAGCAAGTGTTGTACAATTAGACGCATGGAACTACGAAGATGCGGCGTATAAAATGGACAATGGTTTATATATAAATATGCCAAGTTTAATGGCTCGTCGAGGCGGTCGTATGGCTTTCATGCGCCCTGGTCCAGGTGGCGATCCAGTAAAAGCAGCGATGGATAAAATTGAAACCATCAAAACATTCTTCACAGATGCAAAAGCGTATTATCAAGAAAAAACACATGCTGCTAATAATTTAAAATTAGAGGCAGTTCGTGGTTTGTTTGAAGGCAAACAAAAATTATTTGTACGTGCAAACGAGGTAAAGCAAATCTTGCTTGCAATGGAACTTGCAAAAAGCTTTGGCTTTAAATTGGTGATTGTGGGCGGAACGGAAGCCTATCAAATTGCCGATTTATTAGCAGAGCATAATGTGCCGGTAATTTTAGATCGTCAACATTCATTACCAAGTATGGAAGACGATGATGTGGATCAACCATATAAAACACCGGCAGCTTTACAAAAAGCGGGTGTCTTGTTTTGTTTAAACGACACACATGATCAAAGCCGTTTTCGTAACCTTGCCTTTAATGCTGGAACTGCCGCTACTTATGGCTTAACCAAAGAACAAGCCCTTTCTGCGGTAACTTTAAATGCAGCTAAAATATTGGGTATCGAAGACAAAACAGGCACCCTTGAAACAGGCAAAGACGCCAATATTTTAATTGTGAATGGCGATTTATTAGACATGAAGTCAAGCGTAATTAGTCAAGCGTTTATCCAGGGTCGTAATGTGTCTTTAGACAACAAAGGCAAGCAATTGTATGAGCGCTATAAGCATAAGTATCAATTAAAATAAACGATTGAATTCGTCTACTACGACGCACATTCTTTTGAATAAATGTCGTGGAAAAATAAGTTTCCTCCCAGCTCGGTAAATCTGAACTGGGAGGATTTTTTTTGGCTAACTTAGCGCTATGTCTAAAAAATTGTATTTACTAGATGCGCTGGCCTTAATTTACAGGGCTTATTATGCGCTCATCCGCACGCCAAGAATTACAAGTACAGGAATCAATACCAACGCACAATTTGGTTTTACAAATACCTTATTAGAAATTATCAAGAAGGAAAACCCTTCACATATAGCAGTGTGTTTTGATACACATGCGCCCACAGAAAGGCATACCGATTTTACCGATTACAAAGCGAATAGAGAAGCCGCTCCAGAAGATTTATTAAGTTCCTTGCCTCATATTAAAGCAATCATCGAAGGGTTTAATATTCCTGTTGTAGAGTGTGATGGATATGAGGCGGATGATGTCATTGGAACCCTTGCTTGGCAAGCGGCAGACATGGGCTATGAAGTGTATATGGTGACGCCAGATAAAGACTATGGTCAGTTATTGGTCAAAGACAATGTATACATGTGGAAGCCGCCAGCATTTGGGAACGAAAGAGAAATATTAGATGCTGAAAAAATTAAAGCAAAGTGGGATATCGCGCGTGTAGACCAAGTGGTAGACATGTTGGGTTTAATGGGGGATGCTGCTGATAATATTCCTGGCATACCTGGAGTAGGTGAAAAGACGGCTGCTAAATTATTAAAAGAATATGACACACTCGAAGGTGTGTTGGCAAATGCGGATAAGATTAAAGGTGCCATGGGTGAAAAAGTGAGAGCTGGAAAAGACTCTGCAATCATGAGTAAAAAGTTGGCAACGATTATTACGAATGTGCCGGTGCAATTTCACGAAGAAGATTATAAGTTATCTGAAAAAAATATCCCAGCATTAACAGAAATTTTTAATTTACTAGAATTTAAGACCCTTGGCAAACGCATATTGGGAAAGGAATTCGAAGTTGTGGTAGCGCAAGATCCCGAAGTACAGACAGACTTATTTGGCAACGAAGTAATAGCAAAAAAACCGGTTGTAAAAACGAAAACAATTCAGTTAAATGCAGCCGATGGAACACAATCTGTTTTAGAACCAAATGATGAACCAGGCAATCCTGGTTATGAATCAGAAGCAGAAGAAGAGAGCGATTCGGATCTGCCTAAACTAATTGCGAATAAAAACATTGAGAACACGCCACACGAATATGAAATGATCGTGGGTGACGAAGCGATAGCAAATTTTATTAAACGTATCAGTGATAAAAAAGAAATTTGTATTGATACCGAAACAACAGGTATTGATGCAAATAATGTACAACTGGTTGGCTTAAGTTTTTCTAATACCGTTCATACTGGTTTTTATTTACCTGTTGCAAATGAAGGTGACGGTTTTGATGGTGCAAAACATATCTTAGAAAAACTTAAACCCCTATTTGAGGACGAAACGATTACTTGGGTTGGACAAAATATAAAATATGATTTTTTAGTGTTGAAGTGGTATGGCGTTACGTTAAAAGGAAAGACTTTTGACACCATGCTAGCACATTATGTGATTGAGCCAGAAGGCAGGAGGAGTATGGATATCCTGAGCGAACAGTTTTTAGGATATGAACCAGTAAGCATCGAAAATCTTATTGGAAAAAAAGGAAAAAACCAAGGCACTATGCGAGATGTGCCATTAGAGCAAATCACAGAATATGCCGCAGAAGATGCTGATATTACTTTGCAATTAAAAGAATGCTTTGAACCCTTGTTAAATAAGCGTGAAGTAAAGCGTGTCTTTGAAGAAGTTGAAAATCCATTGATGCAAGTATTGGTGGACATGGAATTTGAGGGCGTTAAAGTAGACGAGCAGTTCTTAAATGATTATAGTAAAGTATTAGAAGATGAAATCAAGATAAGTGAAGAACGTGTTTTTGAACAAGCCGGCGTAAGATTTAATTTAGCTTCTCCCAAACAATTAGGGGATGTATTATTTGATATTTTAAAAATTGACCCGAAAGCTAAAAAAACAAAAACAGGTCAATATGCTACTGGAGAAGATGTTTTAGCAAAGCTTGCAGCAAAACATAAGATTGTAGACGATATTTTAAATTTCAGAGAATTAAGTAAATTAAAATCTACCTATGTAGACGCGCTACCTGCTATCGTAAATCCTAAAACCGGCAGAATCCATACCAGCTATGCACAAGCAGTAGCTGTGACCGGAAGATTGAGTAGCACCAATCCAAATTTGCAAAACATTCCTATACGTTCTGAGCGCGGAAGAGAAGTTCGTAAAGCGTTTATACCAAGAGATCCATCTCGCATTTTAGTAAGTGCCGATTATTCTCAAATTGAATTAAGGGTAGTTGCAGCAATTAGCGGAGATCCAAATATGTGTGATGCATTTAAACAAGGTAAAGATATTCATACTGCAACAGCAGCAAAAGTGTATGGTATTGCAGAGGCAGAGGTTACCAAAGAACAAAGATATAAAGCCAAGAGTGTCAATTTTGGAATCATCTACGGACAAGGTGCATTTGGATTGGCCGAAAATCTAGGCATCTCAAGGACCGAAGCAAAAGAGATCATTGATAATTATAAAAAAGAGTTCCCTAATATTCAATTATACATGGACGAACAAATAAATAAAGCAAAAGAACAGGGCTTTGTTGAAACATTAATGGGAAGAAAGCGTTGGCTGAGAGATATCAATAGTTCAAACTTTACTGTTCGTGGTTTTGCAGAGCGAAATGCAATCAACTCTCCAATACAAGGCTCCGCAGCAGATATGATTAAGCTGGCGATGATTAAAATTCATCGCGAAATGAAAAAGAAACATTGGGAATCAAAAATGATTTTACAGGTACACGATGAATTGGTTTTTGATGCCGTTGAATCAGAGTTACCAGCATTAAAAGAATTGATTTTATCTTGTATGACTACGGCCATGGAATTACCGAATGGCGTTCCCGTTGAAGCAGAAATTGGTCAAGGAAAAAATTGGTTGGAAGCGCATTAATAAATTATAAACCAATAATTGAAAATTTACCTTCTGTGTTTCTCCAGTAAATTTTTCTACCCTTTGTTCCGTTAAGATCTCCAAAAAGCCCATCGGCTACGACATCAATATCGCCATCTTTGTCGTAATCAAAAAGGTGAATCCATTTAATCCAAGCGTTTTTTCCCTCACCGTTTGGATAATCAAAATAGAAATTTGTGGCGTCAACAAATCTATCCCCCTTGTTTAAAAACAACCTTAATCCAAAACCCTGGTAGCCTGATTTATTGCTCATGGTTAAAATATCAAGTTTTCCATCAAAGTCAAAATCCATAAAGGCCATGTCCATTAATTCTAAAGACTTTTCCGCCTGAATTAATTTTGCTTTTGATCTATCAAATTCCCCTTTATTATTTGGTATCACTCTTAATTTTTCTTGGCCACCAAGTAATAGGTCCAGCCAACCATCTCCGTCGATATCAAAAAGGTCAACGGTATAATAATTATCGTTTCCGTCTAGATTAAATCCTTTAAAAATTTCATTAGACAATTTAAAATTCCCTCCACCCATATTTGTATAGCAGGTTGGATGAACAGGAATTATAGCACTTCCTCCCGAATATGCAACGATATCAGTAAGACCATCGTTATTTATATCTCCTGTTGCACCCCCATGAAAATATCCAATGTCTTTATTTAAATATTGATATCGTTTTTCATTCACATAAAATATACCCAATGAATCCCCCGGGAAGGGCATGGCGTCATATCCCGAAGAAAAAAGCATAACCTCTTTTGTCCCGTCGTTGTTAAAATCTGCTAGCACACATTTTCTTACCTGTGTTAATCCTTTTTGAATATCGGCAACAGTATTGCTTTTTTCATACTCTGAAAACAAGTGTAATCCAGTAGCATTAGTTGGCCATGGGTTTTTCCAATAGTATGCCCAAAGGTCTTTCTTGCCGTCTCCAGTTAAGTCTGTATATAAATATCCCCCAAGGTCATTCCAGTAATAAGACTTATTCGCATTCCAACTAGCTGTAGTTGAAGTATTATAAGGAATCAGTTGGTTATTTATACTCTCAAATCCCCAATAATAGGATTCGTGTACATTAAATAGCTGATCGAAAGAACGATTTGTAAGGTACCAGGAACTTGTTTTGTTAATCTTAGAAACGGAGTCTAATGTCGCTAATGGGTATACGATTTTTGTTGGTATTGTAACAACTGGTGTCGGAGTTGGCGGAACCGGCGTAATTGGATTATCTGTGCTAGTCTTTGAACAAGAAATATTCAAAACAATACAAAGGCCCATCAAAAAAACAGCGCTGTTTATTTTCATTTAAAATATTTTAATGGGGGATATAAAAATATTAAAAAACCCCCAGTCTTTGGAGGTTTTTAAAAAGTATAATCAATCGAATTTATCTATTCATACTGGCTAAAAACTCTTCGTTGTCTTTTGTGCCTCGCATGCGTTTTAATAGTTCGTTCATTGCTTCGTCTGTATTCATGTCGTTCAAGAATAATCTAAGGATATTCATTCTTTGCAATACTTCTTTATCTAATAATAAATCATCACGACGCGTACTAGAACCCACCAAATCAATCGCTGGGAAAATACGCTTGTTCGCTAAACGACGATCTAATACCAATTCCATATTACCTGTTCCTTTGAATTCTTCAAAGATCACCTCGTCCATTTTAGAACCGGTGTCTACAAGCGCTGTTGCAATGATAGTAAGCGATCCGCCGTTTTCAATTTTACGCGCAGCACCAAAAAATTGTTTTGGTTTTTGCATTGCGTTGGCTTCTACACCACCCGATAAAACCTTACCAGAGCTTGGTGCTACTGTATTGTGTGCACGTGCTAAACGCGTAATAGAATCTAATAAAATAACCACATCATGTCCGCATTCTACTAATCGCTTTGCTTTTTGTAAAGCCATCGTAGAAACTTTTACGTGCTTTTCTGCTGGCTCATCAAAAGTAGATGCAATAACTTCTGCTTTTACAGAGCGCTCTACGTCTGTAACTTCCTCAGGTCGCTCGTCTACCAACACCACCATTAAATAACATTCAGGATGGTTTGCGGCAATTGCATTTGCAACCTCTTTTAATAACATGGTCTTTCCCACTTTTGGTTGTGCAACCAATAATCCACGTTGACCCTTTCCAATTGGTGTAAATAAATCCATGATACGCGTGCTGTAATTATTGGCAGTTGTATAAAGATTTAATTTCTCGAATGGAAATAAAGGTGTTAAATAATCGAAAGGAATACGATCTCTAATTTCGTCTGGTTTTTTACCATTCACTGTATCCACTTTTGTTAAGGCAAAATATTTTTCACCTTCTTTTGGAGGACGAACAGTGCCCTGAACCGTATCACCTGTTTTTAAACCAAATAGTTTTATTTGTGAGGGCGAAACATACACATCATCCGGAGACGATAAATAGTTATAATCCGAGCTTCTTAAAAATCCATAACCATCGGGCATCATTTCCAATACGCCTTCAGATGCAATAGCGCCATCAAATTCTACATTGAATACTGGTTCTTTTTTTGGCTGGTGTCTATGTTGATGAGGGTGCTGACCTTGTCCTGGACCTCTTTGTCCACGGTGCTCGCGTTGTTCCCCAGATGTGGCATTTTGATTGCTTTGTCCTGTTTGTGCTTCTTGTCCTGTCTGGTCTCCTTGTGGTGCATTTGCACTTTCTCTATTTTCTGTTGGAGCCGGCACTTGACTTGCTGCAGATTCGTCTCCAAACAATGCAGCAGCTATTTGTGAAGCCTTATCATCTTCAGTAGGGTCTTTTTGAGTTTTTACTGGAGCTGATGGTCTGCGTTTTGGCTCTTCAGCAGTTTCTGCTGATTTTTTTGCAATTGGTTTGCGGGCAGGCTTAGCAGTAGCATCGGTTTTTGTGGTTGCAGCAGGAGCAGCAATGGGCTTGCGTCCTCTTTTTGGTTTGTCGTCTTTTTCTTGCACTGTAAATAAATGGTTTTAAATCGAATCGAGATCGGGGGAATGTTTGAAAAAATCTGGTTGAATTTGGTCAAGATTTGACCGATAATTGATAAACCGCGAAAAATAAGAAACCCTGTTTCGCTCGTTTCTACCACAAAGTAAAGCAGTTTTTGCATAAAAAAACAATTTTTTATGGGTTATCTTTGAACCTCGAAATAAGTAATATGTTCAACAAGAGAGTCAAAATCAAAGAATTGTTAAGTGGCACCGATGCAAAATCAGCAATTGGAGCTCAAGTAGTCGTTATGGGATGGGTACGCACCTTCCGCAATAACCAGTTTATCGCATTAAATGATGGCAGTACTAATAGTAATGTACAGGTTGTGGCTAGTTTGGGCGAATTCGAAGAAACCTTATTAAAACGCATCACTACTGGCGCCTCTTTAAAAGTAACGGGTGAAGTGGTGGAGAGCTTAGGAAAGGGACAGACGGTAGAAGTTAAAGCAATAACCATAGAAATTTTAGGAGACAGTGATGCAGACAAATATCCTTTGCAACCTAAAAAACATTCTTTAGAATTTTTAAGAGAAAAAGCACATTTACGTTTTAGAACTAACACATTCGGATCGGTGTTTCGTATTCGTCACTCTTTAGCATTTGCGGTTCATCAATTTTTTAATGATAGAGGGTTTTTATATTTACACACCCCAATCATCACCTCAAGTGATGCTGAAGGTGCAGGTGAAATGTTTCGTGTAACGACACTTCCATTAGAAGGTGCTCCTAAAAATGAAGCAGGAGAAATTGATTTTAATGAAGATTTTTTTGGCAAGAGTACGAACTTAACTGTGAGTGGTCAATTGGAAGGAGAGCTAGGCGCGATGGCCTTTTCAGACATCTACACCTTTGGCCCAACTTTCCGTGCAGAGAATTCAAACACCACAAGACACTTGGCTGAGTTCTGGATGATTGAGCCCGAAGTAGCATTCAATGATCTGGAAGACAACATGAATTTAGCAGAAGATTTTATCAAGCATTTGATTTCATATGTGATGGAGCGCAATGCAGATGACTTAGTATTTTTAGATACGCGATTAGCAGAAGAGGAAAAACAATTGCCAACAGAAAAAAGAAGTGGCTTAGGTTTAATTGAAAAATTAAAATTTGTTTTAGAAAACGGATTTGAAAGAATTACTTACACAGAAGCAATCGATATTTTATTAAATAGCAATCACTATAAGAAAAAGAAATTCACTTATGATGTGAAATGGGGTATTGATCTACAAAGTGAACATGAGCGCTTCTTGGTAGAGCAGCATTTTAAAAAGCCGGTGATTGTAACCAACTATCCTGCTGCAATCAAGGCATTCTATATGCGCATGAATGATGGATGTGAGCCAGGTAAAGAAACTGTTGCAGCCATGGATATATTGGCTCCAGGTATTGGAGAGATCGTAGGGGGTTCACAAAGAGAAGAGCGCTTAGAGAAATTGGAGCAAAGAATGAATGAGATGCATATTCCATTAGAAGAGATGAGCTATTATTTAGATACAAGACGTTTTGGATCAGTACCTCATGCTGGTTTTGGTCTGGGCTTTGAGCGTATGGTTCAGTTTGTAACAGGGATGACCAACATTAGAGACGTAATACCTTTTGCTAGAACGCCAAAGAACTGTGAATATTAAAAATTTTTAAAGAGCGCATTCGCGCTCTTTTTGTTAAAGGATAAAATATAAAAAGCCTGGCTTAAAATACATTGTATGGGAATTTTTTTTGTTTTAATTGGCGCGTTTTGTTTTGCAATAAGTAATGCCTATTGGAAAAAAGTGACAGAGACGATCCCCTATCATATTGGCATGTTTTATCGCGGTGTTTTTGCAACTATTATTTTTTCAATTTTATATTTTGGTTTTCGCCAAGTGGATTTTTTTAAATATTGGGTAGTAAGGGATATTGCATTTGATAAGGAATTTTTGCTATCAATAGCTTTAAGCGTTTTCAATATTTTTGGCCTTGTATTTTTTTTACAAGGAATTCAAAAAGCACCTGTAAGTGTTGTGGTGCCTGTATCTTCGTTAAAGCTGTTTACTATTTTAACTGCAGTTTTTGTCGTTGGAGAAGTTTGGCACGGTAATTATTTGTTGGCTTTTATTTTAAGTACAGTTGGATTATTTTTATTGTATTATAAGCGTGGAGAAATACATAACGCCAAAGAATTTGAAAAAGGTATGTTATATGGAATGGCTTCAAGTTTTTTCTGGGGAAGCTCCTATGCCTTGTATAAGTTTCCAATTGCATGGTTTGGTCCATTGGCATTTAGTTTGATCATTGAGTCCGTAGCAATGTTGTTTGGTTTAATATTGGTGATTAAAGATGGTCTAGTAAATCAATTATTTTCCTATATAAAATTTATTCATCTTAAGGCGTATTTGATTTTGGGTGCATTATTGGTGATTGGTGGATTGGCAATTAATATGAGTTATGGTTATTTGCCAGTGGTGGTGATTAATATCTTGATTATTGGTAGCCAAATCATATCAGTCTTGATTGGCTATTTTATATTCAAGGAGCGATTGTCTCGAAACCAATGGCTTGGATTGGCACTCATTATTACTAGCTTTTTTGTGGTAGCAGCAGTGGCTTAAGGAAGAAACAGGCCAATGGATGGCAGCCGAATTACACTGATTTTCAATAAACAAGCCTTATTTTTTGCTATTTAAACGTGGTCTGCTTATATTTGCTCCCCGAACAAAGCAATTTGTTGGGATGGATGTAAATCCGATGGCGCTGTAGCTCAGTTGGTAGAGCAAAGGACTGAAAATCCTTGTGTCCCCGGTTCGAGCCCGGGTGGTGCCACAAGCCCTCAACGAAAGTTGGGGGCTTTTTTTGTCTTATATTATTTTATTACTATATTTAAATATAACAAACGAAAAAATAAAAAAAATGATTGACTTATCCAAACCAAAATTAAACGAAGACCAACCAAACCCTGCTCCATCGGCAGATCCAACCCCTACGAATGACAATAGCGGTGTCGATTCTCAAAAAGTTGATATGTTTTTAATAATGAATTCAAAGTTTTTTGAAGAAAGACAATTGCCATTAATTAGAGAAAGATTAATGTCTTTGGATAAATCAAAGTGGGGCTTAATTCAGTCTTTACAATACAATGATCCAACAACAAGTCTTATTATATCAATTTTAGCAGGTAGTTTAGGTATAGATAGATTTATGATTGGCGATACTGGTATCGGTTTAGGCAAGTTATTAACTTGTGGTGGCTTTGGAATATGGACAATTGTAGATTGGTTTATGATAAAGGGCGCTACAAAAGAAAAAAACTTTATTAAGCTTCAGCCGTTTTTATATTAATGAATGCACGAAAAGTATATAGTGCATTTTTTGTAATACTGATTGTGGGGTATGTTTGGATATATTTAAATATGGCTGATCCACATTTTGGTATAACATGCATTTTTAAATATGTAACAGGCATACCTTGCCCATCATGTGGAACCACAAGGGCGGTAATGTCTTTTTTGGAAGGAGATTTTCTGGGTCCAATTCAGTTTAATCCTTTGGGCTATTTTTATATAGTGGCCTTAGTTGTTCTTCCATTTTGGCTCTTGCTTGATATTTTTTCAAATAAAAAAACTTTGATTGATTTTTATGAATTATGCATAAAAAATTTATCAAAGAAAAGTGTAGCTGTACCTTTTTTCTCGCTTATTGTGTTAAACTGGGCATGGAATATTTATAAAATGCTATAAAAAATGATTCCAAATAATAAATATTTTGACGAAGATTCGGCAGAAAAATCATCAAATGTATATTTGATGTCTTTGTTTGGAGTCATGGCTGGATTGCCTTTGCCAATTTTAAACCTAATAGCAACAATAATATTTTTTATTGGAAATAAAAAAGCGCAACCTATTGTTAAGTGGCATTGTATTCAAGGAATGATATCTCAATTCGTTTTGTTTATTTTTAATAGCGTTTCATTTTGGTGGACAATTTCTATTCTTTTTTATAAAGAAGAAATAACCAACAACTATCTTTCTTATTTAATATTTGTTATTATTTTAAATGTAGTTGAATTAATCTCTACCATTTATACAGCCATTAAGGTAAGAAAGGGTCAAAACATTGAATGGTGGATTTACGGTCCTCTAACCAACTTAATACTTAAAATTTGAGTATGAAAAAGTTGTTAATTCAAAGTACGATTAGCGTCGCTGTTCTTTTATCTTTTTATCTTATTTTAAGTAGCATAGACTGGATGACAATTTTAAAGGTCAAACAATCTATCCAGAAAACGGAAGAAAAAATTGGCGCACTTGTTTGGGATTATTATTTAATAGATAAAACCGAAATTACCAAAGATACCTTAGTTAAAAAAGTGGACAGTGTGTTTCGCCAATTGTGTATTACTAATAAAATTGACCAGCATTCAATTCAATTACACGTAGTGGAAAGCGATGAAATCAACGCTTTTTCTTTACCCGGCAACCAAATTGTAGTCAATAAGGCTTTGATAGATTCCTGTAATGATAATGACCAACTCGCATCGGTTTTGGCGCACGAGTTGGCGCACTTAGAATTAAATCATATCACCAAGAAACTAATTAAAGAATTTGGACTTGCAATATTGATCACCTCCTCTGGTAGTGGAGAAATTTCGGGTGTTATCAAAGAGATTTCTAAACTTTTGTCTTCTACAGCGTACGACCGCCAAAATGAAAAAGAAGCAGACCTACAGGCGGTTCAATACCTTCAAAACGCTTCAATTGACCCTAATTCTTTAATTGCGTTTTTGAAAAAAATTGAAACTAAAGAAATTAGCTGGGTCAGCACTCATCCCAATACCGAAGAAAGAATTTCTTATATTTCCAAGGCTATCAATATGCCACTAAATAACTGATTTTCAATACTTTAATGCTTGCTTTAATAATATAGGCGCAATACATTAAAAATATTTAATATTTTACTATATTTATATACCCTAAAAGGATAATGTAATTATTCATCAACTTTCTTATATTTAAAAAATTGAAAGGATATGGCTTTTATTATTAAGAGTCCTTGTCTTTATTATAAATAGTATCTAAATAGTTTTAAAAAATAATTAAGAAAAATACGCCTTCCCCCAATTGCAATTATTATTCATTTATTAAAAAAAACACAATGAAAAACCAAAAAAGGGGTCTCTTTTTAGCTATGTTTCAACTAATAGCTATTTTAGGTATGCAAAATGTCTTGTTCGCACAAGAAACTAAAGAAGGGTATCAACGAAGCTCTTTGCATATTATTAATATTGAAAATTTGAATTTTGATAATGCTGCAAAAGTTCAAACGTCTTATAATAAATATCCTTTCCCTGATAAATATGACGATCATAGAGTAGGTGCTAATTCTGTCAATCTTGGCGGTTATAAATTAACTGATGAAGAAAAAGCGGCATTAGGTATCAAGGAATCAGAATTAGGAAAAGGTTTAGGCGCCGCAATGTCTTCTGCAACAGCTGGAATTTTAGAAGACAACTCTCAAGTTAAATATGAGTTGGATAAGTTTATTAAAGATCAAAAAGTTGCCCAATCATTAGTTAAAAAATGGTATTCAATAAAGGATGATGGAAGTTTTGATTTTTCTGTTTTTAATGATAGAATCAAACTAAGCATGAGTGAAGAAGACAAACAAAGAGTTCAGCAGTCTGCATTAGCAAATACTGAAATCGATAAGATGTCAGAAAAGTTAATTAACAACACTTTCGTTGTGTTTACAAAATTAAATTTCGTTTCAAATGCAATTCCTGCTGAGGCTATTCGTCAAGTTGCATATGCACAAGCTGGAAAACTAAGCGGAATGATGCAAGATTTAGCAAAAAAGGCAGCTGATAAAATTTATGAAAAAACTTCAGAAGGTTATTCAGTTTGGACAAACGCTTGGTTATATAAGCTAGAATGGAATGAGCAAGTTTATAATGACTTAAGAAAAACAATGACTGCAAAAGACAAATTAGACATCAATGCATTTAATGCGATGAACTTTAATTTAGAATTTATTGGACAAGAAAAAGCAAATTCGTTGGTTACTTTCTCACTTAAGAAAGGAGAAGGTGATAGAACGGAAGATGAAATTATTGAACTTTCTACAATTAGAAACGTCGATAAGGTATTTACGAAATTACAAAGAGAGTATGAAGTATTTAAGCCACTTTATCAGTTAACTGGTGTAAATCCATTTTCAGCTAAATTGGGTATGAAAGAAGGTTTAGAAGGTGGTGAGAAATTCGAAATCTTAGAAATTAGAGGTGGCGAGTACAATAAGATTGGTACGATTGAAGTAGATAAAAAGCAAGTATGGGACAATAGATATGGCGCACCTAAACAAGAGATTGACCAAACTTATTTTAAGGGCAAAAACAAGGATGCTAGAGAGTGGTTCTATGTAAGATTAGTAAAATAAAAAATAGCAATAATCACATGAAAAAAGTATTTATATTTTCTTTGTTTTTTTCATTTGTCAATTTGACAATGTCACAAACGGGAAGAGATCAAAAAAAAGCAAATATCGCCACCGAAGAGTGGCGATATGAGCTAAGTTGTAAGGGTACTGGCGGATCAGACAATTCTTATTTAATTGACGTTGTCTCTTATTTAAGAGATGACAGATTAGCTATTAATCAGTCTAAGAAAAACGCAGTACATGGTGTTATCTTTAAAGGCGTTTTTGGAAACAGTGTTGGCTGTCAAACAAAACCAGCCTTAACAAAAAATCCAAATTTGTTTGAGGAGAAGAGAGAATACTTTGATGCTTTTTTTGCCGACGGTGGAACCTTTTCAAAATTTGTTATCCTGCCAACAGGTAGACCCGACAAGGTAGATCAAGTGACAAAGACTGAATATCGCGTAAACATGACTGCACAGGTAAATGTGATTGCACTGAGAGAGCAATTAGAAGCAGATGGGATTATTGAAAAGTTTGCAAAACTTGATAAAAGTGTTTCTAAGCCTAGTATCATGATTTACCCTAGTGATACTTGGATGAAGGCAAAAGGATATGTGAAAAAAACCGATGATCAAAATGGAGGTGAAAAAATTACCCCAGACTATGAAAAGGCAATTTTAGATGATGATTTCATGACTGCAATGAGTAGCATTAAAAAACTTTTTATTGACAGGGATTATGATAATCTTCTTGATTTACAAAATGAAATTAAAAAAATAGAAGAAGCAAAAATAACAGATAAGTTTTCTGAAACAGAACGCAATGTTTCTATTTTAGATCAAATACTTAATAAGGTACAGCCTGATATTAAAATAGCTGCTTATTGGAAAGTAATTCCAAAACTGCCTAATTATCAATTAGAATACCAACTTGAGGCATTAGACACTTATACTTCTGAACCAGCTTCACAAGAAGGTGGTTTTGGTCCAGAATCTCGTTCAGCTTCTATCGGTGAATTAATTGTACAGTCTGTAAATGACAAGATGGATGGTTTTATTGGAAGGTTTCAAAAATATTTTGATAAAATGCAAACTCAAGGTAGAAAAGTTGAATTATCAATTTATACGTCTCCAAATTTTGAAGGTAGTCTTGATAAAGAATATACTGTAGAAGGGGATTCTTATCCTTTGAAAGAAATCATTAGCGCATGGATGACAGAAAATGCCCTTTCTGAACCAAACGTTAACGGCTCGACTAAAACTAAGATGACGCTAAAAGATATCCGAATTCCATTAACCAAGGTTAATAAGTTGGTAAAATCTGGAAAGCAATCTGCCGTAACAGCAGCAACATTTTTAGAAGATCTTAAAAAATATTTGAAAAAATTTGAGATTAATTCAACAGTTGAATCAAAAGGACTTGGTCTTGCAACAATAATCATCGGAACGCCTCAAGAATAAATATTTTTTTATGAAAACAGTAATCAGTTTTGTATTTCTTTTATTGAGCTTTGCTGCTGGTGCACAAAACACATTAGGGAAAAGCGATGACATCGCTAGAATTGTATTAAATACTTATGTGCCAGAAGATGCAAATATTAAACCAGCAGCTCAAAAACTTTTCGAATCTAAACTAAATGCTATTGTAGCTGCAAATGGCATGGGTGGTTCTGGCGCTTCGAAAAGATTTTTGATTAGTGGTCAAGTTAATGAGTTATCTAAAAACATCATCGTTGGACCACCGGATCAAATTATACTTGAGCTTGAGGTGAATCTCATCATAGGTGATGGCATTGATGGTACAATTTTCGCAACAGAAGCTTTGAACTTTAAGTCAATAGGAGACAATGAAACAAAAGCTTATATCGAAGCACTTAAAAAGATAAAAACTTCAGACAAAACCATTCAAGCATTTGTTGAAAAAGGAAAAAACAAAATAGTTGAATACTATAATTCAAGATGTGATTTTATCCTTAAAGAAGCAACTGCCCTTTCTGCACAAAAGAACTACGACAATGCTTTGTATGTATTGGCGGAAGTTCCAGAGGTTTGTAAAACCTGTTATGAAGATGCAATGGATTTAGGAGTTCAAATTTATAAAGCCAAGGCTGAGAATGATTGTCAATTAAACATTAGCAAGGCCAAAGCATTAATTGCCCAAAACAACTGGGACGAAGCGGCAAATTATATATCATCCTATACCCCTGACATGACTTGTTATTCAGAAATTAAGGGTATGTTACAAAATATCCAAGACCATCGATGTGAGGTTGCACTTGGTAAAGCAAAAGGTGCATGGGCTTCAAAGGATATTGAAACAACAAGTGCTTATTTAGCTGAAATCGCAACTGATTCTAAATGTAATCAAGAGGCGCAAAAAGTTGCAAATGAAGTAAGGGCTTGGGCAAAAGAGAAGGATGGAAGAGAGTGGAAATTAGCTTTAAAGGTGCAACAAGATGAAGTTAATATTCGTAAGAGAGCAATTTCTGCCGCTAGAGATATTGGTGTGGCTTATGGAAATAATCAACCAAAAGTGGTTTACAATACCAGGGTCATAAGAACTTGGTGGCGTTAATAAAAAACATAAATAAGAAGAAGATGAAAAAAATATGTGCGATTTTATGCATTTTCATTGCATCTCAATCAATTGGTCAACAAATTTTTGTTGATGGTCAATCCGCAACAAGAAAATTTATAGGCATCGAACCACAGTTCAATTTCTATAGAGACTGGAGTACGCAAGCTGAATTTAAATCTGGCATAGGTGAGTATGTTCACTTTTTTCCTGTAGAATTGAAGAATTTAAAAACGGGAGAAAAGCTTAGTGCATTACAATTAGAAATGATGGTAAAAACAGCTGATCCTGCTGCTTCAATTGGCGGTTTTGGAATGAAGAAAAAAGATGAAACTACTTCTTATGCATATCTTGGCTTAGATGAAGTGAATGAGTTTATCAATTTTCTTGAAAAAAATATAATTCCTAATCTAGGACTTTCGCTAAAAGAAAAATCTAGTGAGTTTGTTTTTAAAGCAAAAGAAATGGTCTTTTATTACACAGTCATAGAGAAAGAAAAAAGAATTTCAATTAGTATTCCTGTAATAGACGAGAACACGCAAGCTAGTACTGGAAAGTTTTTATATTTTTGGACTGAAAAAAATGTAGAAGACATTCCTAACTTAGTGAAGGTTTTAAAAGTTGCAGTTAAAAAGAAATAAAATTTTTGAAAATCTCTAAATAAAAAAGGACGCTAATGCGTCCTTTTTTTATAAGTTCAATTAAAGTTATTATTTAATTGTAGCACCCATTACTTTTGCTTTTACATTAGCAGATTGTCTCCAGAAACCCATTTTGTAATCAATTGTATACTTAGGGTTTAAGAATATGTCTACATTTGGATTTTCAGTTAGAAGACGTGTGTTTAATTCGTCGGAAGCGCCGGCGTAAGAATTTCCACTCCAAGTGAAATTGTTAAGGGCACCCGCAACTGGTAATGCAAGTAATAATGCAGGAACAGTCCCTAATTTATAATCACCCTCCATGCTGTAATAGCCATCCCCAACTTGCTTTCTTCCAACGATCTCTTGCAAAACACCACTCACACCAAATGTGTAACCCACCATTGTTAAGATTGGTAAAATCTTAGGTGTTTTTCCTTTTAATTCCAATCCGTTAAAACGTACAATTACGCCATTTTTGTTTTTACTAGCATTGTAATTGTTCGATGGAATACCCCAGAATGATTTTCCAGAAACTTCAATCTCATTTAAACGCTTAATGTCGTACTCGGATGAATTTCTTTGTAAAGAAACATCACTCAGCGCGCCATTGCCTGTGTACATTTGTCTTGAACAGCTTGTTAATAGTGTAACCGCCGCCAACACAAAAATTCCAAAACTTTTTTTCATTTTTTTTGATTTAATGTTAAAAATAGAACCTAACAAGTGGGGGCATTATAAGACAGGTTAGATATAGATTAAACAAATATAATATTTTATATATACAAAACATTAAACATATTTATTTTATAAAATAAAATTTTAATAATATATAAAAATTCAAGGTTTTCAATTGTTTATATAGAATTAATGCTAAAACAAGGCTAATTAATCGGTTTTATAGAATAGGCGCTTAATATTCAGATATACATTAGATTGCATTAGATATCCAATCATTTCAAATTATACAGAATGCGCTTTTCCATTTTTTTTGTTTGCACTTTTTTTGTGCAGTTTGCTTTTAGTCAATCAAGTAGCAATCCCACAATTCGCACCGAGCAAATAAACATTGCCAGAGATAGTTTTGGTGTGCCTCATATTTTTGCACCAACCGATCCGGAAGTGGCTTATGGTTTGGCTTGGGCGCACGCAGAAGACGATTTTGCAACGATGCAAACTTTGATTCTAACCGGGAAGGGAAAATTGGCTACCTACATGGGTAAGAAGGGTGCGCCTATTGATTTTGTTTTTGGTTTACTTAACACAAAAGCAACGGTGCTTGCACAAATGAATCAGTTTGATCCAAAGTTTATCCAATTAGTCAAAGGTTATTTACTTGGTTTAGAAGCTTATGCCAAAGCACACCCAGATAAGGTTTTAAATAAACACGTCTTTCCAATAAGTATCGAAGATTATTTGGCTTCAACAGTATTTTCGGTTGCAATCTTTTGTGGCGTGGACAAAGCTTTACCTAAAATATTAAATGGAACTATTCCTAAACTAGAAGGTTTTACTGGTGAAGGAAGTAATGCATTTGCGATCAATGCAAAAAAATCTGCGTCTGGCGAAACCATGTTGGTGATCAATGCGCATCAGCCTATCGAAGGTCCAACTGCATTTTATGAAGCACATTTACAAAGTGAGGATGGCTGGAATATTTTAGGTGGATTATTTCCAGGTGCGCCATTAATTTTTCACGGTGTTACCCCAAATTTAGGTTGGGCACATACGGTGAATTTTCAAGACAAAATTGACATCTATCAATTAGAGACAAGCAAAGCGCATCCGGGTGAATATAAAGTAGATGGCAATTGGTTGAAACTTGAAAAAAGAAAAATTAAATTAAATATCAAAGGTATACCAATTCCAATTTATAAAACAGCCTATCAGTCTATTTACGGACCGACAGTGGCTACACCCGATGGAACATTTTTTTCTATGCGTTTGCCAGCATTAATGGATGCAGGGGCTTTACAACAATGGTATGCAATGAATAAATCAACAAATTTTACTGAGTTTAAAGCAGCTTTATCGCAAAACCATCTGCCTATGTTTAATATCATGTATGCAGACAAAAGTGATAACATTTTTTATATTTCTAATGGCAAAATGCCTTACCGAAAAACTGATACAAACTATAACTGGAGTAGTACTTTGCCGGGCAATACTACTGCAACATTGTGGAATAAGTTTAAACCAATGAGTTCATTGCCACAAATGACCAATCCGAATAGTGGTTACTTGTTTAACACGAACCACTCACCATTTTTAGCAAGTAGCGAATCCGATAATTTAAACCCAAAAAATTTTGATGTAAATGATGGCTATGAAACTTATCATAATAATAGAAGTAGACGTGCAAAAGATTTAATAGACCAGCTTGACAAAATTAGTTACGAAGATATTAAGCGTATCAAGTTTGATAGACAACTACCTAATCAAATCTTGTTTCCTTATGGATTTACTGCAGATTCTATTTTTATGGTAGATGAAAAGAAGCACCCACAATTAGCGCCAATCATCACAGCGTTAAAAAATTGGGACCACAATGCAGTAGCAGAAAGTAAGGGCGCTTTGATTTATAATTTAGCTTATTACAATGTGCCAATTGTGATGGAAGGCCGAAAGAATGATAAGCTAACGATTGAAGAAGCCGTTAAAGTATATCAAATTATTTATGACTTTTTACAAAACAATTATGGACGCATAGACTTAACACTTGGAGACGTGCAAAGATTGGTAAGGGGTGATGAAAACTGGCCACAAGGCGGTATGCCAGATGTATTAGCTGCTGTTATGTCTGAGCCTTTCGGAAAAGGTCAAAGAAAAATGAATAGCGGTGATGCGTATATTGGTTTTGTAAAATTTCCAAAAGACGGGGGTCTTCCTTTAATTGAAACCATCAATACATTTGGAGCTAGTTATAATAAAGGAGATAAGCATTACAATGACCAAAGAGCAATGTATCAGACACAACAATTGAAACCAATGACCCTAGATAAGAAAATTGTTTTAGAAAAAGCAATCCGCATTTATCATCCCAAAATGTAAACTTTATCCCCTCCGTTTTGTTATAAGCTTAAATACATGATATTATGGCGAATTATTTAATTATTGGGGGTTCTTCTGGTATCGGTCAACAAATAGTTACACAGCTTACATCCGAAGGCCATCAAGTTTATACAACTTATAACACCCACCCTATTGAGCCTGTAAATTCAAATACGATTACACAACAATTAAATGTTTTAGATGAGACATTGAATTTTGATTTCTTACCTGAAACAATTGATGGTTTGGTTTATTGCCCAGGTGCAATTAATCTTCGTCCATTCGCAAGAATTACAGCAGCAGATTTTATACAAGATTATAACCTGCAAGTAGTAGGTGTGATTAAAACGATTCAGGCTGTTTTACCTAAATTGAAAGCTTCAAATGGCGCATCGATTGTTCTATTTTCAACAGTAGCAGTTCAATTGGGTTTGAACTTTCACACTCAAGTAGCTGCATCTAAAGGCGCGATTGAGGGTCTAACAAGGGCTTTGTCTGCCGAACTTGCTCCTAGTATCAGGGTAAATTGTATTGCACCTTCCTTAACCGATACGCCATTGGCAGCTAGTTTATTAAATTCCGAACAAAAAATGGAAGCAAACGCACAGCGACATCCTTTAAAAAGAGTTGGAACTGTTCAAGATATTTCAGAAATGGCTTGTTTCTTATTATCAAATAAAACAAGCTGGATGACTGGTCAGGTATTACACGTGGATGGAGGAATGGGCAATATTAAATAATTAATCCACTCGATCGAATATAGCTTTAACCAATTAGGCCATTTAATAAGAAAAGGGTCCCGAAATTTCGGGACCCTTCTTAATATACGTTTAAGGTTTATTGCTTTCTTCTTCTTGCCTCTTCTGCGTCCTTGTAAATTCTTATCCAAGTAAGCGAAAAGTCAATGATTGCCAAAAGTGGCCCTATAAGCAACACCATCACAATTTCTAGGCCTGGAGAGTAGCCAATAACGCCATCCAGAGAGATGTTTTTGGATCTTTTAAAGAGTTTATACAAACAATAAATTGCGGAAACGATCCATATTCCAATCAATAAATTTTTATCCATGGTTTTTTTCTTTGAGTGAATATAATATATTTTGTTTTATTTGCAATACAACAAGTCTCTTGATCATGAAAAAACCCCTTCTTTTACTAAGTCTTATTTTATGCGTTGCCTTTAATCACCTTACTGCGCAAATGCCTGCCCCTTTTGATAAAATTTTGGGAAATATAAATGATACTGTAACTAAAAAGGTATTAGCTAATCCGAATGAATATAGGTATCAAATTGTCTATACTCAAATCAATAGAGACAAAAATGGTCGACCAAGTTTTACCAATTACAATCTACAGGTAGATCCAAATAAATATTTTAACCCGGCTTCTATGGTTAAAATGCCCCTTGCTTTTTTGTCTTTAGAGAAGTTAAACGAATTAAATATACCAGGCGTCGATAAGTTTACTAGTATGCGCTTTGATAGCAGCTATCAAAGACAGGTTGCGATGGCAGCTGATTCAAGTGCAGAAAATAAGAAACCTTCTATTGCACATTTTATTAAACGTGCCTTTTTAATTTCTGAAAACGATCCATACAATAGAATGTATCAATTTGTAGGTCAGGGCGCTGCCAATCAAAAACTTCAATACAAAGGATATGCTTCCACAAGAATCACTAGACAGTTTATGGGATATACGGAAGATCAAAACAGACACACTAATGGTATTCAATTTTATAACGATAAAGGATCTAATATTTTAAGTCTTGCTCCACAATATAATATAGATAGTTTTCAATTTGGTGCACCTATCTTAATTGGCAATGCACATTGGAATAGTAGAGATGAATTGATTAACGCTCCTTTCGATTTTACAGAACATAATAATATTTCTTTGTCCGACATGCAAAAAATGTTGCAAGCGGTTATCTTTCCAAACTCAGTACCAGTGCAAAGCAGGTTTAATATAACCGAAACTGATAGGCAGTTTTTATTACAATACTTGTCACAGTATCCATCGGAAACCAACTATCCTAAATACGATACAACTACTTTTTATGATAGTTATGTAAAATTCTTTTTTCAAGATAGCACGCATCAAATGCCAGGCCATATAAGGGTATTTAATAAAGTGGGCTGGGCATATGGTTTTATAACTGATGTCTCTTATATATTAGATACCAAAAACAATATCGACTATATGTTGTCTGCGACTATTTATGTGAATAGCGATGGTGTCGTAAATGATTCTAAATATGATGAGGTACCCATTGGCTTTCCATTTTTTAAAAGTATCGGAGCAGCATTCTATCAATATGAATTAAACCGCTACAGATCATTTCAACCAAAATTAACGAACCAGGTAAAGCAATACGAAAAACGCAACCCAACTGATAGTAGGCCGAGTATTTTACACGCGGACAACTAATATCAACTGGATTGCATTCTTTATCTTATAAAGATCAACAAGTTCTTACCAGATAGCACCCATTCCCAAATCCCAAAGTTGTTTATTCAAAGCAGGGATTGCTTCATTTTTTAAATATAGTCCTCTTGCTTTTAACTTTTCCCAGTCAGTTGTATAGGACTTTAATAAATCTAAAGATGGTTGATTCACTTGAGGAATATCACTTTCTGTTTGATTCATTAAGAACATATAGTTTGCTGTAAATTTATTTGGGAAGTTTTCAACGTCATCATAGGAAGTTGACTTTCTTTGAATCATGTCTTCGTCCCATGCCTTTAACTTTGAAATAAGTGCAGTTGCATTTTGTTTTAAACTTGCATATTTATCTAAATTATAATTGGCATCTGCTTTTAATTTTTTAGTCAATACTTCTAAGCGATTACTATTGTCCTTTAATTCATTCACCATTTGATGCATTTCCGTAACGGTAGATTCCATTAATCGCATTACAGAATCATATTGAATGTAATCCACTGTCGTCGTAGTATAGTTTGGATTTGCTAAAATTGTTCCTATTGTTTCCACTGTATTTCCGCCGGCTGTTAAACGAATAGTATATTTTCCAGGAATCGCTTTATGTCCATTAAAACTACTTTCAATATAAACATTGGGTATGCCTGTTAAAGTCGCATGACGCAGATTCCATACAAAACGATTCAATCCCTTTGATTTACTTAAAGTGGGTTCTTTTCTCGGAGCACCATCATATCTTTTATAATTTTCGTCTGCTTTAGAACTAAAGCTGCGAATTAATTGACCAGCTTCATTTCTTATCTCCATTTTTAATTCAATCGAGTCCGCAATAGTTGGTAACTGATAATAAAGAACCATTCCTGTTGCAGGATTAACGCCCGTAAAAGTCTTAGACCCAGTAAAGCTTTCGTCATTATTATCAAGATCGCTATAGCCCGTTGCCAACATCGTTGAACTTGGCGAATACATTTTCACCTTAGTTGAATCTGCAACAAATTGGCGAATTAAATTTAAATCATCTAAAATCCAAAATGACCTGCCCGATGTGGCAGCAATTAAATTATTTTGATGCACTCTTAAATCGGTAATTGGGGTAATGGGTAAATTCAACTGGAATGGAGTCCAGTTCTTACCCCCATTTTTAGAAACATAAATTCCTAATTCTGTTCCTGCAAATAATAAATCTTTAACAACATCATCCTCGCGAACAACTCTTGTAAATGCGTTGTTTGCTATACCTGTATTCATTTTTATCCAAGTAGTTCCGTAATCAGTGGATTTGTATAAACCTGGTGTGTGATCGTTAAACTTATACCTTGTTGTAGCAATATAAACAGTGCCTTTATCATGTGGTGATACTTCAATTGCATTGATTAAACATTCTGCTAGTCCAGCTGGTGTAATGTTTTTCCATGTAGCGCCACCGTCCTTTGTGAGGTAAACTAGACCATCATCGCTTCCTGTATAGATGACGCCTTTCTCATGAGTTGATTCTATTACATATGCTAGCGTACCATAATTTTCTGCACCTACTGCTTCGTTTGTATAGGGTACACCAGGCTTTCCTTGTTTTGATTTTTCGTTACGTGTTAAATCAGGTGAAACTTCTTTCCATGTTTTTCCCATGTCAGAAGTTTTCAATAAATATTGCGCGCCATGATAGAAAGTATTTGGCTCGTGTTTGCTCCAAATGATTGGCGCATTCCAATTATATCGATACTTAATATCTTTCGCATCTCTTCCTAAGTATTGAATTGGTGCAGCCATAATATTTTTACTCGCTTTTGTTTTTGTATCCAATACTTCTATGGTTCCTTGATAAGAACCTCCTAAAACATACCTTGGATTGTTTGGATCAAATGCCAAGAAAGCACTTTCTCCACCTGCAGACGCAGACCAATTTCTTTCATCAATTCCGCCGCTGCCAATTGCACGACTTGCAATTTTTACAGAAGTATTATCTTGTTGACCAGCATAAATATTATAAGGTGTTTCATTGTCTACATTGATTCTGTAAAATTGTGCTGTAGGCATATTATTTTGACTGCTCCAAGATTTTCCACCATCATGCGTTACTGCAGCACCACCATCGTCTGCAATAATCATATTTTTTCCATTGGAAGGATGTATCCATAAATTATGGTAATCACCATGTGTATCTGCAAAATCATTAAAAGTTTTTCCACCATCAATTGATTTTAAGGAAGGTGCACTCATTACATACACCGTGTTTTCGTCAGTTGGATCTGGGAATAATTCAATATAATACCAAGCTCTTTGAATCAATCTATGACTCTTGTTAATTTGTGACCAACTAGCTCCAGCATCTTCTGACACATACAAGCCACCCGCGTCTTTACTAAAATCACTTTCGATTAATGCGTATACTTTTTCTGGATTCGCTCTTGACACGGCGATAGACATTTTACCCATTTCTTTTGGCAATCCATTTTCCATTTTATTCCAGCTGTTTCCTCCGTCTGTAGATTTGTATAAACCACTTCCTGGCCCACCACTAATCACTTGCCAAGGCAAACGACCATGCTCCCACATGGCTGCATATAAGATAGATGGATTTTGCATGTCCATTGATAATTCTGCAGACCCTGTTTTATCGTCTACATACAAAACCTTTTTCCAATTTGTACCACCATCTATTGATTTGTAAATACCGCGTTCAGTTGATTTGCTATATAAAGCACCCTGTGCTGCAACAAAAACGATGTTTGGATTTTTTGGATCAATCACAATTCTTGAAATATGTTGTGTAGCATCTAAGCCCATTTTTTTCCATGTCTTTCCCGCATCGGTACTTTTATAAACACCATCTCCGTGATGTGTCATCACCCCTCTAATAGCGTGTTCACCCATTCCCACATAAACAATATTAGGATCACTTTCTGCTACTGCCACTGCACCAACAGAGCCCGTTTTAAAAAAACCGTCAGATATATTGTTCCAACTAATACCACTATTATCTGTTTTCCATAAACCGCCGCCCGTGGTTCCCATATAATAGATTGCACTATTGTTTAAGACCCCAGTTGCAGTATTAGATCGGCCTCCTCTAAATGGACCAATACTTCTCCATTTTACTGTACTAAGTTCTTTATTCCAATCCTGTGCATTCACTATTTGGACAAATGCCAAAATACTTACCAATCCAATTATCTTTCTTATCATAAAAATGTTTTAACTCCAATAAATTTAAGCAAAAAAAAGACCCATTGTGTAATGGGCCTTAGTATCTTTTAAAAAAGAGCGAATAGCTAGTTAATTTATACTCGGTAAAAATCTGCCTTCCAGTTTTGAATAGCCGCCTTGATCTCTTTGCCAGACATACTGTTTGTTGCCGCTTTTTCTGCTAGTGCAGGAAATTCAGCATCAGGTGCAAAACGCAATCCAACAATTTGACCAACAGATAAATTGGTTGGAAGTAGTTTGCCTGTTAATACATAATGACGTAAATTTTCTTCCGCACGAATTGCTCTGTCTTGTGCCTTCAAAGCAAATGTTCTAGAGAACCATGCAATGAATACAAAGATGATGGAGGTTAATACAATTAGAGACGCCAAGTACTTATTTTCTGGTGTAGCTTTTAAGAAATAATTGATCGAACCACCTATTAACGCAACAATTGCACCAAAAGTTAGATAATGAAACCCAGGTACCATTTGGGCGTGATTTTTAAAATTTTGTTCTTTCATTTTGTGAATTTTATAGCAGCAAGATAATTACTTTGGTTAGTTTTATCCTAATGAATTTTCAATTTGCTTCCGATTTACATCTTGAGCTTGCGAATAATAAGAAAGCAATGCTTAAAAATCCACTTGAACCGAAGGCTGAAATTTTAATTTTGGCTGGAGATATTATGCCACTTTCTTCAATCAACAAGCACCAGGATTTTTTAAACTATGTATCGGATCATTTTAAAATGACTTATTGGTTGCCGGGCAATCATGAATATTTTGATTCCGATTTGGCAAATTGGCCAAATGAGTTCGAAGAGGCTATCCGACCAAATATTGCTTTATTAAATCATCAAGTCAAGGAGTTAGAGGATGAAATGGGGAAGATTAGGCTCATTTTTTCTACTTTATGGTCCCATATTCCGCCTGAATTGAACGAAATAATGGTAAAAAGGATGCTTGATTTTAGGCAAATTCGATGGAATGAAGGTCCGTTTGATATTGAAAAATACAATCACTTACACCATGAATCCATGAAATTTTTAAGGAATGCATTTGAATCTGTTAAGTCTAATACCTCAGACAATTCAAATAATCAGAAGGCCAATTCGGTCAAAAATCTAGTGATTTCACACCATTTACCCAGTTTTACGAATTTCCCCAAAAAACACCAAAATGACCCAATAAATGCTGGTTTTGCCTCAAATTTGGACGATTTTATACTAAAATCAGCTCCAAATGCATGGATATACGGTCACCATCATTCCAATATTCCCCCGTTTTTTATTGGAAATTCACCCTTTTACACGAATCAATTGGGTGTAGTAAAATTTAAGGAAAGTCCGGGTTTTAACCGATCTGCGACATTAATTGTTTAAGCTTTTCACCGAATTGCCGTTCTATAGCTTCTAATTGTCCAAATATCCTAGATACTATTTTGATTGTTAATCTTTAACAAAAGCACAATTTTTCATATAATATTTTCTTTTTTGATACTAATAAGCGTTAACTTAACGTTAACAAAAGGGGCGACCCTGAGTTCATTATTCACCAAAGATTTAAAATTATGCAAACCAAAGGTTTATGGAGTTTGTTGTTGGTACTTTTTGCGAGTATCAATATCGCAAACGCACAACAAAAATTGGTAACTGGTAAGGTTGTTGGTAACGAAAGAACACCCTTGTCCAATGTTTCCGTCCTTGTTAAAGGAACTAAAGTAGCAACAACAACCGACAATTCGGGTTCGTTTTCTATTTCAGTTTCAAACAATCAAGTATTAACTTTTTCATACGTTGGATACGATTCCAAAGATGTGAAAGTTGGTAATGCGACAACTTTAGAAGTGCGCCTTTCTTCAAAAGACAACACTTTAGAAGAAGTTGTTGTTACTGCAATGGACATCAAGCGTAATCCTAAAGAATTAGGATACTCAGTACAAAAAGTAAAGGGTAGCGAACTTGCAGAAACACAACGTAACAACTTTGTAAATGGTTTACAAGGCCGTATCGCTGGTTTAACAATCAATCCAACAAGTGGTCTGGCAGGTGCGAGTTCTCAAATAGTATTAAGAGGTTTTAACTCTTTGTCTTTAGATAACTCTCCTTTATTTATCATCGATGGTGTCATTATTGATAACTCTTCTGTTCAAGAAAATAACAGAAACACAGGTTTAGCTGTTAAGCCTGGAAGCGCAAACGTATCTACAGAAAACAGATCAAATGACTATACTAACCGTATTGCCGATTTAAACCCGAACGATATTGAAAACGTTACTGTTTTGAAAGGCCCAGAAGCAACAGCGCTTTATGGTAGCCAAGCAAGTTCTGGTGCAATCGTAATTACAACAAAAAAAGGTGGCGATAGTGAAGGTAAAATCAAAGTAAACTACGATAACAGTTTTAGATTATCTACTTATACGAGATACCCTGAAATCATGACGGATTATGACGCTGGTTTGAATGGTGTTAACCAAAATATTTTCGCTTATTTCGGTCAAAGATTGCCTTTTGAAACAAAAGGTGATAAGAATACAACTAGATTCGATAACCTACATGAATTTTTCCAAACAAGTTTTTCTAATACACATAATTTGTCTTTAGAATATGGTAAAGGAAATAACTCAGTTCGTATGTCTGGTTCTTATTTTGATGAAAATTCTCCAGTACCAACAAATAATTTTAGAAAATACAATTTCCGTATAGTATCAAATCATAAGATTGGTAAAACATTAGAAATTTCTCCAAGTGTTAGTTATATCAAAAGTTCTAATGATAAACCACTTAGAGGTGTGAAAGGTTATGTGTTAAGTTTATTAGCTTGGCCAGTGGATAACGATGCTAAAGATTGGTTAAATCCAAACGGCACTAAAAAGGCATTATTTTCAGGAGATCCAAATGCAGAGTTAGATAATCCTTATTTTAACTTATATAGAAATAGAAGTCGTGACGAATTAACTAGAACAGTGGCTACACTTTCTGTAAACTATAATCCAACAACATGGCTGTCTATTAATGGAAGAGTTGGTTATGATACTTACCAACAAAATGGTTATACAAAGTGGGATTCTGCTTCTAACTTCTTAAGTCGTGCACAGAAAGGTGCTTTAGAAAATTACTACCGTAATTATTATGGATACAACCATACTGTAACTGCAACAGCTAAGAAAAGCTTTGGCAAGGTGAATACAAGATTGATGGTGGGTAACATGTGGCAAGATTATGAAACCCAAACTACTTCAATTTTTGGTAATAATTTAACGGATGCAAGCAGAACAGATAGTGCGAATACTGCAGTAGCTTCAAGAATTCGTAATAGTAATATGAATCGTTTTGGAAGACCAAACTATAATATCAATCGTCAAGCAGCTTATTTTGGTGAAGCAGCTGTGAACTACGATAATAAAGTATTCTTTACGTATTCTCACCGTTTTGAGGAGTCATCTATCTTCCCTGTTTCAAGTAGAGCTTATAATTATCCTGCAGGAAGTGTAAGTATTATTATGTCTGACATCTTTCCTGTAGTAAAAGAAGTAGCAAACTATTGGAAATTGAGAGGATCATTGGCGAGCACTGCTCGTTCTAGTGCACCTTATGCAAATCAATCTATCTTAAACTTCAACACTGGTAGTGGTGGTGGATACTACTATGATTTCACAAACGCAAATCCATACTTAACCCCAGAGCGTCAAAAGACAATGGAGTTTGGTACTGAATTGAAGTTTTTAAATGGTAGATTAAGTACAGAAGCAACTTATTACAAAACAGAAAATACAGACTTGATTGCTGAAAATTTTAGAGCAAGTTATGGTACTGGATATGTTTTAAATACTTTGAATGTGGGTTCAAACGAAAACACAGGTCTTGAAGTTGTTTTAGATTACTTAGTGGTAAACAAGAAGAATTTTTCTTGGAACACGCGTTTTAACTTTAATAGAATGCGTAACAAGGTGACTTCATTACCTCCAAATGTTCCTGAATTTTACATTTCTGATACATGGGTTTATGGTAATGCTAGAGGTGGTTTAACAAATGGTGGACCAACTACAACAATTACATCTCATGGCTATTTAAGAAATACTGCTGGCCAAATTTTAATCAATCCAACAACTGGAATTCCATTAATTGATGCAAACTTTAAAGTAAGAGGCGATCGTAACCCAGACTTTACTTTAGGCTGGTTAAATAATATTTCTTACAAAAATTTAAGAATCTCTTTCCTATGGGATATTAAAATGGGCGGTGATATCTTTAATGCTACTGAAAGATACTTAACGACAATTGGTAGAAGTGCGCTTACAGCAGATAGAAATATAGCAAGAGTGGTGCCTGGTGTTTTAAGAGACGGCAAAGAGAACACCGCTAATCCAACTGTAAACAATATTTCTATAACCCCAGCAACGAACTCATCTTATTATACAACAATGCCAGAAGAAGCATTTATCGAAAAAGATGTAAACTGGTTTAGATTAAGAGACCTTACATTTAACTATAATGTAAAGAAACTATTACGTGGTGATGTTGATAAATTAGCAAAATCATTAAATGTGTTTTTAACCGTGAATGATTTAATTCTTATATCCAATTACAGAGGAGCTGATCCTGCAGTAGGTGCAACAAGTTCTGCTAGCCGTGGTGTTAGTGGATTTGGTTTTGACTACGGTAACATGGGAGCACCAGTTAGCTTCAATTTTGGATTTAGAGCTTCTTTTTAATCAATAAAAACTTTTATTTATGAAATATAATTTAAAAAATCTTTTAGCAATAAGCGCCTTACTTGTTTTGATGGCATCTTGTTCTAAAAAAATAGACGAGGCCTACAAAAATCCAAACTATGATGTTAAGGTGGCACCAGAAACTTTAATGCCTCAAATAGTTGCCTCAATGGCTGCTAACTATGCTGGACATGGTCCAATGAGTGACATTAGATATATTGGGGCTTATGTCCAAAACTTTGCCTTCGCAGGAACACAAAGTAACTTTGATAGAATGGGTTACAGGAACACTGACATAGCACAATCTTTCTGGCGTTCTCATTATTATGATATAGGTCAAAACAATATGAAAATGATAGAATGGGCGACCGAAAATAAACAGTGGGAATTAGCTGGTGTCGGTAAAGCAATTTTCGCATGGAGCTGGTTAACACTAACCGACTATCATGGTGAAGTAATTTTGAAAGATGCATTTAATACAGACTTAATTACATTTAAGTATGATACACAAGAAGAAGTGTATGCGCATGCAAGAAAACTTTCTTTTGAAGCATTGGATTTATTAAATAAGTCGGGTGAGAATGGTGGTCAAGCTGCATTAGCAAAAGGCGATGCATTCTTATATGCAGGTGATGTTTCAAAATGGAAAAAATTTGTGTATGGCGTATTGGCTAGAACACACCACCATTTGTCTAATAAGTCAAATTATAAAGCAGATTCAGTATTGTATTATACTAATCTTGCAATGAAAGAAACAGGAGATGATGCGTTGGTGAAATTTGCTGCAACATCTGTAAGTGGAACCAATAATTTCTTTGGGCCATTTAGAAATAATTTAGGTGGTGCAAGTGTGTTATCTCCAACTGCAATCAGACAATCTGCATTTATTGCTGATTTAATGAGTGGTTTAAACCCTGCATTCAGTGGTGTTGCCGACCCAAGAGCTATTTATTTATTAAGAAAAAATGCAAATGGCACTTTCAAAGGTGTTGAACCCGTAAAAGGACAATTGGTATTGGTAGGCGAAGACCGTCCAGAAAATTTCCATGGAGTTTCACAGGCTAAGGGTACTGTTAATACAGCACCTTCTACAGATGTGAATGCACGTTTTATCTTTAGAAACAGCGCTCCATTCCCTGTAATGACTGCAACTGAAATGGCTTTCTTGAGAGCTGAGGCTGCTTTCTTAAAAGGAGACAAAGCAACTGCTTTAGTAGCTTATAAAGATGGTATTGCTAAGCACTTTGATTTATTGATGGCGAACTATAACACGAATGTGCCAACTGTAGATTTATTAACAGCAGCAAAAAGAGATGCTTTCTTAGCAAATACTTCTGTTGTTCCTGCTAGTGCAAATAGTTTAACATTGTCAATGATCATGCTACAAAAATATATTGCACTTTGGGGCCATGGTACATTTGAAACTTGGGTAGATATGCGCAGATACCATTACACTGATAAAGATGCAAATGGTGTGCAGGTTTACACAGGCTTTACACCACCTGCAACAACAGATTTATTCGAGGATAATGGCGGCAAATTGGTTTACAGAATGCGTCCAAGATTTAACTCTGAATATGTTTGGAACATCAATGAGTTAAACAGAATTGGTGCTACTACTATTGATTACCACACAAAAGAAATGTGGTTCTCTACTAAGTAGTCAAAAACTAAGTTTAGTAAGATTTGAATAGAAGGCCTCCCGATTTCGGGGGGCCATTTTTGTTCGTGCTATTTTAAGTACGGATGCATTAACTTTAATAAATTAAAATAGTAAGATTAAAACCGACCTTAATGAAAAAATATTATTTAAACCGATTCAATTTTTTAAAAACAGTTTCAATTGTTTTTTTCTTATTAAGTATGTGTTGGTCTTCGGTTATTGCACAGAAAGTACAATGGACCAATGTTTCCAAAGACTTTGATTTGAAAACCAACACAATACAAGTTTTTACTTCTTTGTCTCCTACCTTAAATGAAAGTGTGTTTAAAGCCTTTTATGTGCTTGTAGACACAAAGGATCCTCAAATTAAAATGGGTGTAGATACAACCTTGTATAGAAGGTTCACGCCTGCTGCTTTTTATGAGCGAATGAATCAACCGGTTATTGTGATGAATGCTTCGTTTTTTGAATTTAAAAACAACACCAATTTAAATGTATTAGTGGATGGCGGTCATTTGCTTGCATTGAATAAACAAGATATAGAAGGCAAGGGTAAAGACAGCTTGCTTTATACGCATTTGTTATCTTCGGCAATAGGTATGGATAAAAAAGGTAAAATGAATGTAGCTTATACCTTCACCGATTCAAATACTAAAAACGTATTGTACCAAGAAACGCCAATGCAGCCGATTAAAGATGCTAGTCCAAAGATGTCTATAGAACAAAAGCGCCAATTAGCATTGCAAAAATGGAATTTGAATTGGGCAGTAGGTGGGGGTCCTGTCTTAGCTAAAGACGGAAAAATGTTTATCACCAATAATGAAGAAAAAAAATTTGCAGGCAAGGCTATTGCCGATCATCATCCCCGCACTGCAATGGGCTATACGAAAGATGGACATTTAATTTTATTGGTTGTACAGGGTCGAATGAAAAATATTGCAGTCGGTACGACCTTGCCAGAAACAGCTCAAATATTATTAGACCTAGGATGTGAAGAAGCCATAAATCTAGATGGAGGCGGAAGCAGTTGTTTATTAGTGAATGGTAAGGAAACAATTAAGCCTTCTGATCCAACTGGGCAAAGACCTGTTCCTGCTGTTTTTTATATACGCTAAGAATTCATAAGCGCGATTCGATAGTGCGTATTTATACGCAGAATATGAATTGGTGGATTATTTATTTTAATGCTATCAACTTAAGCAATTCAGTTTAAGTGTAAATAATGATAGCATGAAAAAAACAATTCATCTTACAGTCCTCTATTTTTTTACATTCTTTTTTTTGATTGCTTGTACAAAGAAAGAGTTATCTGTGCCAATAGTAGATCCCTTGCCTCCTATGGTAGAAAATCCTGTTTCAAGTCGATTATTTGATGACTTAAATGAGGCGCTTAGTAGGTTTGATCCACTTTATTTACAGGTGATGTATAAGGATAAAAGAAATAAGGAGGCTATTCATGAGGAAAGCAAAGGTTTAATACAACAATTAAATACCGAGCCTGATAACCTTAGTATTCAAAAAAAATTGACGGATTTATACCATTTTGCCTCTTATTCTGAATTACAAAATTACTCAAATACAATTCGGATAAATACAAGTTCTATAAAAACTAATTTGTTTCGAAACGAGCATAACTTAACTACAGCGCAAGAAAAAATGATTATTGCTGCGCGCAATTCGTTTTTAAAAAACAAAGTCATACAATTGAAAGCAGCATCGGAAAAAAATAGTAGTGGATTATGGACTGACAATGCAAATTGGATATTAAATCAATACCATTACTATTCATTAGTTAGTAATCAGGAAATGAATTTAGACAGCGATGGAAGCGGCGGTGGAGAATGCGAAGAAGCTTGCTGTTTTGATCTAAAAACATGTTCCATTACCGCGAGAAATAATCATCTAATAAATTTATTTAAGTTTTCATTTGCAGGCGGCACAGCCCTTTCATTGCCTGGTGCAGTGATCGGCTCTCTTGTTCCTGGCTTAGGAACTGCTATAGGATATTTGGGTTCGACATTTATAGGAGGACTAGGCGGGATAATTGTTGCTACTGAATTTTACAACAACGAATTGATTGTTTGCATTTATAATTACAAAGCTTGTATCCAAAGAAAAAATGGAAATTAAATTTACCACTATGAAAAAAATAATAAAATACATTTTAGAGGTAGATAAAAAATCATTGTATTTAGTACAGATCATTTTTACTATCATTATGTTTCTTGTAAATTACCTGACCCCTTTAAAATTTGAAAATGGAACAGAATTTATCATCTCATTTATATCTATTGTACCAGTTGATATGTTAATGGTATTTTTAATGATACGTATTGTAAATGAATTACAAGCACCATCTATATTGCCTGCGATTTTAATTCAATATCTAGCCTATTTTATGATTATTCTATTTTTACTAGCCCCTTTTTTTTATTTATGGGGTATGCGCACCGTGATAAGTAATCTTAAATGGTAAAATTGTATAAAAACGAACTGAATTTATTCGGTTCGTTTTTATTTATGTCTTATCTTTGTCCCATCATCAAGAAGCCTTAAATGGCTGCCAACCGAGAGAGTCGAACTCCGCGGTGGTAAAAT
>CAZLKW010000014.1:0-37714 GCA_964560215.1 uncultured Sediminibacterium sp.
TTTGACTACGGATCAAAAGGTTTCAGGTTTGAATCCTGACGGGGTCACAAAGCCCATGCGAACAGCATGGGCTTTTTTGTGCATAGACGCGAAACAAGCTTGCTTGATTTTGCGGATAGGTACAAAAAAGCAAAAACATCAGGCACTGATGTTTTTATAGGGCTTTGAGTACGACCAGTGCGCAAGGATGTTGCGAAGCAACCATCCAATGGGCTTTGAGTAAGGCCAATCCTCAAATCCAATTTTCAAAATTACATTCCAACATTTATATTGTAATTACAATGTAATAACAACTATATGAAGGCAAAAATCATCAAAATTGCCAATTCAAAGGACATCCGACTCCACAATGAACAGATCAAAGAATTTAAGCTTGACGAAGAAGTAACACTAAAACTACGTGAAGATTGTATTGTTATTAAACCTGTTGAAGTAGATCCAAAAGCTGGATGTGAAGAAATATATAAAAAAAATGGATCATACACTCATCCAAGAAGATAAAGATTGGTTGGATTTTGAAGATCTAATTCCGGAGGATTGGACATGGTAGTATGTAAAACGAAATATGGATGGCGAATTTTTCTCCATCCAAAGGAACAGAAATCAATAAAATTAGACCATGCCTAGTCATATCTCCAGATATCGTCAATCAGGCATTACCGAATATTATTGCAGCTTCTCTAACTTCAACGTTGAAAACATATCCTTCAAGAGTCAATTTTAATTTTAAGAAAAAAGCTGGTCAAATAATGATTGATCAAATTCTTACAATTGATAAAAGAAGATTAATTAAAGTGCTTGGCACCATTGATGATGCAACAAGTAAAAAGGTGTACGATATGATTAAAATATATTTTAAATAATTAATTAAAAATCTATCACTGACATCTATCATGTTATCAAGTAACTATAGTTACATACATCGGCAGTATTGAATTGTAATTTTATTATGGAATCAAATACATGACTCCATTAAAAATTGAATTATGAAAAAGACAATTCTAAGCTTCGTAAACCTGTTTTTATTAACTGGAACCGTATTATTTGCAGCATCTTGTACAAAAGAAACAGTAATAAATGAAAAAGACACAAACGGAGTAATAAATGGGGCTTTACTGACAAGTCAAATTAATGCACTACCTAAGGAAACTTTAAGTATCGCAGAAATCGAAGGATTAACCTACTTAAGGGAGGAAGAAAAATTAGCTGGCGATGTCTACTATAAACTATATGAAAGATATGGCGTTAAAATATTTAATAATATTTACAATAGTGAAATCACACATACCAATGCGGTTTTTCAACTGTTAACAAAATATGCATTAACAGATCCAGTTGGTACAAATTCTATTGGCGTTTTCAAAGACACTGCTCTGCAAAATTTATATAATAGCTTAATTGCTAAAGGAAATATTTCTTTGCAAAATGCCTACCTTGTTGGAGCAACAATTGAAGATGTAGACTTATACGACATTAAAATTAAAGCTTCAACTGTTGATAATCAAGATATCAAACTTGTTTATGATATGCTTGCTAAAGGTAGTCGAAATCACATGAGGGCATTTTACAAAAACTTACTTAATACTGGAATGACCTATGTTCCTCAGTATATTACAAGAGAAGAATTTGATGCAATCATTAATACTCCTACAGAAACAGGATTTTAATTGATACCACATCTTTATAAAATGGCCTAATCAACAAATTAGGCCATTTTTATTTGTGCGTTTTGGCTATTTTTGGGACATAAATGCAAACCATTTGAAAATTTCCATCTACTCCGTTGGCAAAACCAACGATACCTATATCAAAGAAGGCGTTGATCAGTTCACTAAAAGAATTGGCCATTACTACCCTATTGACTGGCAATTAATCACTCCTTCTAAATTATCTGACCCTACTCAAATTAAAAAAGCAGAAGCTACTAGTATTTTAAAAGCAATGTCTGCAACCGATGTTTTAATCTTATTAGACGAAAAAGGTAAAATGTTAAGTTCCCCAGGCTTAGCCAATTTGATTCAACAAAAAGCCAATCAGAGTGCGCAAAAAATTATATTCCTAATTGGAGGCGCTTACGGCGTCGATGAAAGCATCCAAAAAAGAGCGAATTTCACCTGGAGCATCTCAGAACTTGTTTTCCCACATATGCTGGTTCGTTTAATTCTTGCAGAACAAATCTACCGAGCATGTAGTATATTAGCGAACGAAAAATACCACCACGAATAATGAGTATCACCCTATACATAACCATTGCAACCGTCATCATCTCCTTTATCGCTTTTTATAACGCAGAGTTGATGCATAAATTAATCTTCCATCCTCATACTGTAAGTAGACATAATGAATGGTATCGCTTTATCAGTTCTGGATTTATCCATGCAGATTTCATGCATTTAGCATTTAATATGTTCTCTTTTTTTATGTTCGGAGATTATGTAGAACAATATTTTCACATGCTATTTGGAAGCAATGGAAAATTATTATACTTATTCCTTTACTTATCTGCACTAGTAGTTTGTTTATTACCCACTTATTTTCAGGAAAAAGATAGGTACAATTACAATAGCTTAGGTGCTTCTGGTGCCGTATCTGCAATCGTCTTTGCTGGAATATTTTTAATGCCCACCATTAAAATTGGTTTTTTCATTATCCCTCCAATCATTCCTGGTTTTATATTTGGCCCAATCTATTTAGGACTTACAGTCTATTTATCTAAAAAAGGACAAGACGGAATTAACCACAGTGCACACTTATGGGGCTCTTTATATGGCGTTGTTTTTCTAATTGTAGCTGCTTACTTTATTGCACAGTTTAATGTAGTAGCAAGCTTTTTAGAGCAGATTAGGCTTTACTTAGGAATGTAATCTTTAATACCTTTTTGGTATGAGGGGTGATTTTAAAACGATCATCAATCCTTTGTCCAACAATCCATACGATTTTATCACCTGAACAAATTAGAGTAGTTCTAGATTTAATTGCTGGACTTAATTTTATGTTGCCAAAAAAATGATTGAGCTTCTTTTTTTTACGCATGCCTAAGGGATAAAAATAATCTGTTGCAACCCAAGACCTATTCAGTAATGGCCAACTCAAATGGTTGGAATCAAGATAAGCAATATGGGCACTTGTATCTACCTTTAACCCTTCCATATTATCGATCCATTCAAACTGAAATTTACCCAAAGCAGTATCAAGCATTACTTGGTCTTGAGAAATAGTTTCATAGACTTTGTTTTCTTGAATTGGAACAATTTGAATCTGGTTTTCCCATTTTATGAATCTATGTGTCGTAGAAGCAATATAAGCGCCTTTATTTGCTGCTGCAATTTTATGGATCTCTGCTATTTGAGTAGCCTTGAAACCGTATGCTTGAACCAAGCCCCAAATAAAGGTCGAATTGCTATGAAGGCTATTCCATTTGGATACATCAATAGTCGGTATCCCCTTTGGAAAACGAATAGTCTTTTTCCAAAAAGCTTTGACAGTTGAATCTACAATTGCTTCCGCCTCTTGCAATCTAGTAACGGTATGCAAAATTTGCTTGCTCACATTTGGGTAAACAGCTTCCATTTGAGGAATCAATTGATTGCGGATTAGATTTCTAGTATAGTCATTCTTTTCATTGGAACTATCCTCTACATATTCCAACCCATTTAAATTTGCAAAATCTTTTATGCTAGATTTACTAAAAGGCAGCATTGGCCTGATTAAATCAATATGGTCGGTCGCAAGTTGATTTTGTTGATGTGATCTGATTGCAGGAATACCAGTTAAGCCATGTAAACCTGTCCCTCTAAAAAATTGCATTAATACTGTTTCTACCTGATCATCTGCATGATGCGCTGTAAGTAATACAACTTTATTTTTTGTACTTGAGCTTAGTTCTTTAACCAAAGTTTCAAACCAAGCATACCTAATTTCTCTAGCTGCTTGCTGAATACCCATTTTATACTGATCTGCATAAGCCAATGTATCAAAGCGTTTCATTAAAATAGGCATCTTTAATTGCGCTGCAAATGTTTCCACAAAATGCTCGTCTCTACTACTCTCTTCACCTCTTAATTGAAAATTTGCGTGCGCAATGGTGCAACTTGCGCCCATCTGATGCATCAATGAACTAAGTACAATACTATCTACGCCGCCACTTACGGCGATTAAAAAATGGGTGTTATGAACCGATCTACCTGGAAAAGTATGCGCCCAATGGCTTTTAAATTGTTCCAAGCTCAGTAACATAATAGACTAATTAAGTTATTTTTTTTGCTCTTTTGCCCAAGTATCTTTCAATGTCACGGTTCTATTGAAAACCAATTTATCTTTTGTACTATTGGTATCTTGATAGAAATAACCCTTTCTTAAAAACTGAAAGCGGTCTTCTAATGCATCATTCAATAAAGCAGGCTCAGCCCAAGCAGTCGTCACTGTATGTAATGAATGTGGGTTGATATAAGATTTAAAATCACCTTCCGCACTACTTGGATCTTCTACATTGAATAAACGATCATACTCCTTTAATTCAACAGGAATTGCATGTTTCGCACTAACCCAATGTAAAGTTCCTTTTACATGAATTCCAGAAGTATCAGAACCTGATTTAGAATTAGGGAAATATTTTGCATACACTGTAGTCACTTTTCCATTTGCATCTTTATCAAAGCCTTCACACTCGATAATGTAGGCACTTTTTAATCGCACAGATAAGCCTGGGCCTAATCTAAAATATTTTTTAGTTGGCTCTTCCATAAAATCATCAGCTTGAATCCATAACTCTTTACTAAATGGAACAGGTCTTGTGCCGCCATTTGGATCTTCTGGATTGTTCTCTGAATGTAATAATTCTTCGGCTTGTTCATAATTGGTAATGACCAATTTAATTGGATCAGTTACGACCATTCTTCTTTGAGCAATTTTATTTAAATGCTCACGTACACAAAATTCTAATAAACTAAAATCAATAATATTTTCTCTTTTTGCAATTCCAATTCGATCACAAAAGTCTCTGATACTCTCTGCTGTGTAGCCTCTTCTGCGCATACCACTGATGGTTGGCATTCTTGGATCATCCCAACTTTGAACATGGCCTTCTTGAACCAACTGTAATAATTTACGTTTACTCATGACCGTATAAGTCATGTTTAATCGCGCAAATTCATATTGGTGAGATGGGAAGATGCCTAATTGCTCAATACACCAATCATACAAAGCTCTATGAGGTATAAACTCTAGTGTACAAATTGAATGGGTGATATTTTCTATTGAATCACTTTGACCATGTGCGAAATCGTACATTGGGTAAATACACCATTGGTCTCCTGTACGGTGGTGATGCGCTTTTTTAATTCGATATAAAAGTGGATCACGCATGTGCATATTGGGACTCGCTAAATCTATCTTAGCGCGTAATACTTTTTCACCATCATTGAATTGACCTGCTTTCATTGCAGCAAATAATTCCAAGTTTTCTTGAACGCTTCTGTTTCTAAAAGCATTCCCCGTTCCTGGTACAGTAGGCGTTCCTTTTTGTTGTGCAATTTCTTCTGCAGAACTATCATCTACATAAGCCAAACCTTTTTCAATTAATTGAACCGCAAATGCATACAATTGATCAAAATAATCAGATGCATAACATTCTTTGATCCAATTAAAACCCAACCATTTTAAATCGGCTTTAATGCTTTCTACATACTCCGTATCTTCTGTTACAGGGTTGGTGTCATCAAATCTTAAATTAGTAGCACCGCCAAATGTTTCAGCAAGCCCAAAATTTAAACAAATGCTTTTAGCATGACCAATATGCAAATACCCATTTGGTTCTGGAGGGAACCTAGTTAATATACTTTTATGTTTCCCAGAAGCAAGGTCCTGCGAAATGATTTCCTCAATAAAATTTAAACTTTTTTCGTCACTCATAAGATCTTTTCTATTCGGGTAAAGGTACAAAAACCTGCCCCAAAAACCTATCCCAATTTAACCAGGACAATTAACCCTTTGCACCATATACTTTTTGAACTTCTAAAACCAATTTTTCAATTTCTTGGTCTTCCCCATTTGGGTTATAAGGTTGTTTTAAACTACTTCCAAAAACAAATGCCACTGTCTGCCAAATACCGGCATTCAATCCTCCCTTATACTCCTTAATTAACTGATAACAGTTGTTGCCTGTTTCTCTATTAATTAATTTCATAAGTACTTTACCTTGGTAGACAGACAGATTGGTTACTTTATCGGCAAAGTCTCTTTTCAACTCTTTTTCTCTAGATTTAATGATCTGCTTTCTTAACTTCTCATCCTGCACATTGGCTAATTGTGCATTCACAGAACGAATGACCTTACTCGCCGTTCTTGCATAAGGATAGGTCACATAAACTGCGTTACGTAGTCTTGTCCAATTGCTCCAATAGTTTTTTAATGCCTTCGTTTGAATAGCTGAAACCATCACAGTAGGTAACCATGATTGAGGGATCGTATCTCCCTCTGGGGTGATAAAAGCTTCTACCCTAATTGTATCATGCACACCTGTTTGCGACAATGCCTTTTTTGGCAAGCCAGTTATAAATAAGCAGAGTAGTATGAAAGCAATGAGTCGCATATTATTTGATACCCTAATATACAAAAAGTAACCCTATTTCTTGAAACGATAATAAGCCCCCATCATAAATCCGATGGTCGTTACAATCACGCCTAGCCATAATAGATTGATCCAAGGGAATTCATAGACTTTCAAGGTAATCAAATTGGTCAAAGCCGTTGATTCCTTAACACCGATTTCTAAAATGCCTTTTTCTTGATCAATCACTTTGTTAAAACTAAGCACCAAATTTTGTGCTTTTACCGTATCTACTTTTGAAGTTAAATTCAACCCTTCTAATAAAATACCCGGTTCAGCTTCATATTTTAATCCTTCCTTAGAAACCACATTCAACTGCAATCTTAATTCGTTCACACCCGCCGGACGATCTCCAGGAGGATTCACATTCACTTTTTCCAATTTAATATAGCCATTGCTGTAGAAAATGGAATCGCCTACTGCAATTTGATTAGGTGTAAAACGAGTGGTATCCTCCTCTGTGTGGTCTTGGAAAGAAGTTACATACACAAAAATATCTTTATGAAAATAGTGCTTAGAAGCTGGGTTTGCGGAGAAACCTTCCATGCCTTTATTGTTCTTTAAAACATCGGGATACAACTTAAATGTCTCTCCAGATTTTTTCTCTTTAAAGCCTAATTCAAAATACCTTTTACCCAAATCATCAAATGTATCTCTTAAGTAAGTCACATTGTACTTACCCATATCCGTTTCAATGGTTTCAAATAGAGTTAGGTTCTCTCTTGGATCACCCACTGGATTATTTTTTTGAGTAGAGTCCACTCTTAAAGGACTGATACCTGTTGTATTATAACTCAATGTAGTTTTGTTTGCAGAAGAAATAAAGATCCCTGCTAAGACCAATCCAAAACCAATATGGCCAACCGAGGCACTTGCCGATTTTAATTTGCCTTTTAAAACCACCGACCAGTAACTAATATTTCCTACGATTGCAAACACGGACGCAACAATCGCAATATAGATTGCACCTAAGAACCCTGCACCTTTATCATCATAAGCTACGCCCACAAAAACAAAAATGATCGTACTGATGATAGCTGTAATAATGAATGGCCAAATCAGTTGCTTTTTAAAATAAGCCATTGGCGTTGTCTTGAATTTCAAGAACTGACCAATCGCAGTTAATGTGCCAATAATTATAGCTACAAATATTTGTACTTGATTATGCGCAAATTCAGGATCTTCTGGTGGCGCAATTTGTGTGCCGAAGATTTTATTAAATACAGGTGTGGATGTTTTAAGAATGATCACCAATGCGGACAAGACCAATACCAATGAGCCAATCAACATCCAAAACTCTCTACTATCAATTGCATCCTCCTTTAAAGGCTCTTGCATTGTTTTGTAACGTATAAAATACAAGACAAAGAAAGGAATGACAAAAATGAACAAGAAAAACAACAACTGCCCATTCATGCCTAAGTCCGTAAATGCGTGTACCGAAGTATCTCCCAAAATGCCACTTCTAGTTAAGAAGGTCGAATAGACAATTAACAAGAAGCTTATACCGATGAATAAATAGGTTGCTTTTAAACTAGTACCTGTTTTATTATAAATCATGGCAGTGTGAATCCCAGCAACCAAAGTCAACCAAGGCACAAGTGACGCATTTTCTACCGGATCCCATGCCCAGTAACCACCAAAGGTTAAACTCTCATAAGCCCAAGCTGCACCCATCATGATTCCAAGTCCCAAAATCCCAGCAGAAAAATTTGCCCAAGGCAATGCTGGCTTTACCCATTCGTGGTTTTTCTTTAGCATGCCTGCAACCGCATACGCAAAAGGCACAATCGTTGTTGCAAAACCTAAAAACAAAATTGGCGGATGAATCACCATCCAATAATTCTGTAATAATGTATTTAATCCGGTACCATCTTTTAATAGGTTTACATAATCTGGTCTGGACAAAATTGGCCAACTCATTTCGTTTCTTAATAAAACAAAAGGGCTTGATCCAATTTTTATATCAAAGATATATAAGCCAATCACCATAGTTGCAAGCATCACTTGCGCAAAGCTAATGACCATCATTACACCCGCTTCATGTGCTTTTGCTTTTTTGATCAAAATCAATCCTAGTATAGCATGCCAGAAACTCCATAATAAAAAACTACCTTCTTGTCCTTCCCAAAAACAACTCAATAAATATTCAAATGGCAAATTCTTATCACTATGTGTGTACGCATATTTATACTCAAATAAATGATTATAAATTACATAAAACAACACGACAAAACTTCCAATCACAGTCAATGCTTCAATGACAAAAGCGGTTCTTGCTAATTTTTTCCAACTGGTTTCAACCTCTAATTCTTTTGTATAGAATGCTTTAGCAAAAGAGAAAGTAGCCACTAAAGAAGCTACAAAAGAAAGGATCGATAAAAAATAACCTATTTGCCCGGGTAACAAATGTTCCCCTATAAACTGAGTTGGTTGCATGTAATTGTTTTGATTAGTTGGTAATGGTTACCGGTTGTTCTTTCATTGCATCTGGATTGTCCTTGTATTTGGATGGACATTTCATAACAATCGAGCTACATTCAAATGCATCTCCCTGAACACGTCCTTTTAAAACCAAACGCTCTGACTTTTCCATATCTGTAGGCATTGCATTACGATAAACCACCGCAATTTTCCCACCTAAGCTATCCTCCACATTGAACTTTAATAAATTAGGATCTTTTACAGGATCGTACTGAACAGGCACAGTTTTATCCATTTTTACAATCAAATTCACATATTTACCCTCTTTTTGCTTTGCAGAAGCCACTGTTTCATAGCTACTTAGATCACCTGTATAGCTTATTAACACTACGATTGCGGCTGCAATTAAGACCAATAAAATAAGATGTGTTTTCTTCATACTGCAAAGTTAACCAAATGGCCTTAAATTGCATCAAATTTTACGCATCTCATAAACTATAATTATGCGCCTTTTTGACTATATCATTGTTTGCAAAAGTCCCGATTTTAAGAACGTAGACCGTGTCAGTCAATTTATGCTTTTAATCACCTTGATGGCGCTGTCATATGCCCTCTATGCTGGACTATATCCGAAACCTGCTTTATTGATAGCCATCATGACTTCGGTTGCTAGTTGGTGGATTTTTTGCGTGTATCAGCAGATTAAAGGAGGTGTTCCTTACTATCGTTTAGGTATGCTTTTTGCTTCTTGGGGCTGGTTCTTATTACCCAATGCTTTATTGATATCAGGCATTTTCTTGGTAGCTGCTTTATTTGAGCGCCAAGTAAAGTTCCCTTATGAGATTGCTGTTGACCCAGCAGGGATCTTAATCAATACCTTCCCTAAAAAGTTCTATCCATGGGCCGAAATCAATAATATGTTGATTAAAGACGATTATATTACCGTTGATTTTAAGAATAACAAACTGATTCAAAAACAAATCAATGATCCAGTTACGGAAACAATTAAAAACGAATTCAATGCTTTTTGCGCAACGCATCTAGCTAAAACAAACTAATTATGGCATTAACAGAGTCCCCATATTTATTATACTCAGACGGCGAAGGCAATATTTTTGAAGACGACAGTTTATATGTTGTTGGAAGAGCTGGCTGGGACGCTTATCCAATTCCTGAAGAAGATTGGATTCCTTTACCAGAAGGTGGAACCTTGTATGAACTACCTGGAAGAAGAGGCATTGGAATAGATGTAGAAACAGGAGAAATGCGTCTTTGTGAAAAAGGATGGGCTGTTGCTGCATTCATACCACCAGCTCATACTGGATTATACATTGCTGCTTATGAATCATTACCAGAAGCACCCTTGTTGCCTTTGTTTTGCTATACAGCAGTTGGATGGCAGGATGGCATTAACTATGTTCCTGCTGTAAGAATAGAACAAGATATTCGCCAAGATTGTGAAGGTTACGATCAACCAACGATTGAATTTGGTGCAGATCATTTATTAAAAACCTACAGTGAAAATAGATTGGTTCAGCACCTTATGCAAAACTGTTGCATGACCTATCATTGTCCAGCTGCAAGAAATTTTGCGATGGGAAGATGGGAATGCCCTATCCCTATTTCACCCGCTTGTAATGCAAACTGTATTGGTTGTATTTCTTTTCAACCTATTGAAGAAGAAATAGTTTCCAACCAAGAACGTTTATCCTTTAAACCAACTGCTGCCGAAGTAGTTGAATATACAGTGCCTCATCTATTGTCCGCTCCTTTCCCAATTGTAAGTTTTGGGCAAGGATGTGAAGGTGAGCCTTTATTAATGTGGGAGACGATTAAGGAAGCAATTATTGAAATCAGAAAGCATACAGACAAAGGAAGTATCAATATCAATTCCAATGGATCCAATCCAAAAGCAGTAGCAGAATTGGCTGCAGTAGGATTAGACAGCTTAAGGGTAAGTACCAACTCTGCTCGTCCAGAAATTTACAATGCATATTATAGACCTAATAATTATAAGTTCGAAGACATTTTAGAAAGTATAAAAGTAATGTCTGCCGCTGGTAAATGGACAAGTATCAACTATTTTGTTTTTCCAGGCATGACCGATACAGTAGCAGAATACGAAGCGCTAAGAAAACTGATTAAAGAAACTGGTTTAAAAATGATTCAATGGCGAAATTTCAACATTGATCCGGACTGGTACCTTGGTAAAATCGGTGTGACAGAACCAGGAGAAATTATGGGTGTAAAACAAATGATGGACTTAATTAGAGAAGAATTTCCTGATTTGAAATTTGGTTATTACAATCCTCCTATCGAGCGTATCAAAGGAGATTATAATTCCGAATTTGCGCATCATTAATTCAAAAAGTATAGTGAAATTGATTTTGTGAAACTGAAAAAAATATTTTGAAAAAACATTACAACAAACAAGTACAGATTGGTACCCTCTTAGCCATCATAGCATGTGTTATTTGGTCTGGCAACTTTATTGCATCTAGGTATTCTATTCATCTAGCTGGTCCAGTTAGTTTAGCTTTTTTTAGATGGACTATTGCAACCATTACCATAATGCCATTTGCCCTTAAAAATTTCAAAAAAGAAAGGGCCATTTTTAGTCAGAACCTGAGTTACTTTTTTTGGATGGCACTTGTTGGTGTGGCAGTTTACAATACCATGATTTATCAAGCGGGACATTCAACTACTGCAATTAACATGGCATTGTATGGTTCGATCATACATCCTATTGTAGCAACTTTATTGGCAGCATGGGTCGTACAAGAAAAATTAACTTGGAAAAGCATTGCTGGGATAGGATTAGGTATTATTGGCATTATCGTCTTATTAAGCAAAGGAGACCTTAATACATTATTACATTTTAAATTTGCCACAGGTGATTTATGGATGATTGGTGCAGGATGTTGCTTTGGCACTTATAATGTATTTGTTAGAAAGAAGCCCATTGGCATCTCCAATAATAGTTTTCTATTGGTGCTGTTTTCAATCGGCACACTCCTGCTTTTCCCTTTTGCAATTTATGAAATGGCTTATGTACAACCAGTTCAATTTTCTACCGAATTATTAATCGTTGTCTTGTACATAGGAATTGGGAATTCAACCATTGCTTATTTATTGTGGAATATGGCGATTCATCGTTTAGGTGCTGCAAAGACCGCTTTATTTGGCACATTAATTCCGTTCTTAAGTTCCATTGAAGCTTTATTTATTCTCAACGAACAGTTCACAATTTTTCAAATAATTAGTGGTGTCATTATTATCTCTGGGATAGTGATTAACACTTGGCCTACAAAATTATAAGATGGACATTAGTACAATTATCTTTCTTTGTTTAATTGCATTTTTAGCAGGTTATGTAGATGCAGTTGTAGGCGGAGGCGGATTGATACAAGTGCCTGCAGGTTTAATTTTGATGCCTACGCAAGCGGTTTCAACCGTCATAGGTACACTTAAAGTGCCCTCTTTTTTTGGCACCGGTTTTGCAACCTATCAATATTTGAAAAAAGTGCGTATCCCTTTTATGAGGATTTTAATTTTTACCTCTATCGCATTTGCAGCCGCCTTTTCTGGTTCTTTACTACTTACAAGAATGAGTAATCAATTTATGAAGCCGGTTATATTTTTTGTACTATTGGCTATGGCGATCTATACCTTTACAAAAAAAGATTTTGGACAAGTACTTCAAAAAGAACAAATAAAATACCCAATGCTAAAAGGCATTTTGATTTGTTTAGTAATAGGTTTTTATGATGGGTTTATTGGTCCTGGCGGCGGTAGTTTATTTGTATTGGCATTTATTGCTATTCTAGGTTATGATTTCTTGAATGCGAGTGCGCATGCTAAAATTGTCAATCTTTCCACCAATCTTGGTTCTTTAATATTATTTATTGGGAAAGGTGTAGTTATATGGCCTATCGCAATTCCAATGTCAATCTGCAATGCAGCGGGAGGCATAATTGGATCTAGGACTGCATTAAAAAAGGGCAACCAATTCATTCGTAAGATATTTCTATTTGTAATTGTAGCGACTTTGCTAAGATTGGGTTATGATGTTTTTTTCCATTAATTTTAATGTATGCAATTGAATTTTGAACAAGAAAAGAATCTTAAAGCAGGTGTCTATACAGGACTTATTTGTATAGCCTTGTCCTTGGTTTTTTTTGTTTTTAAATTTCAAGAGCCTTCCCCAACGGTCATCCCACCACTTCCCGAATACATGGAAGTCAACTTAGGTAATAGTACTACTGGAGTGGGCGAAGTACCCCCAATGAGTAAAGAGGCTCCTGCACCTGAAAAAGGCGAAAAGTCGAACAATACAAAAGCAACAACTGCCGAAAGCACTAAAATTAATACAGTAACTGGTGATGCAAATGACGAAGCAGTAAAATCTGGAACTTCAAAAACTAAAGTAAAAAGCAATGAAGTACCGGTCCCACCTAAACCCAAAGCTTTAATGGGTAAATATGCAGGTGGCAATGGTACAGGAGGTAATAATCAGGATAGCTATAACAATGTGAAAGACCAAGGCATTGCTGGAGGTAAAGGAGATCAAGGCGTTGCGAATGGCTCTATCAATGGGAAAGCATATACAGGTTCAGGTGGTCCATTTGTCACTAAAGGAGACCGAAGAGTGACAAAAACTTATTCTTTCAATGGAGATGTCCCACCTGCAACAATTTATGCAGAAATCGAGGTCAATCCAAGTGGCGTTGGACGATTTATTCAAATTGCTAGAGGCTCTTCTTCCAATGATGCAAAGTACAAAAGAGCCATTGTAGAATACTTAACAAAAATTAGTTTTAATACTGCTGATCATAGTTCTACCGTTACTGTGAAATTCAAATTCGACGTACAATAAGCCATCCAATTAGTATGAGCTACCAAGAAACGATTGACTATTTATATACTAAACTTCCTATGTTTAGTAGGATTGGTGCAGCCGCTATCAAACCAAATTTAGATAATACAATCGCAATCTGTAAGCTGCTAGGCAACCCTGAGCAAAAAATTAAGACGATACATATTGCAGGCACTAATGGAAAAGGCTCAACCAGTCACATGCTTGCATCCATTTTTCAGGAAGCAGGATATAAAACAGGTTTGTATACCTCGCCTCATTTATATGATTTTAGAGAACGTATCAAAGTGAATGGCGAAATGTGTAGCAAAGAATTTGTGGTTGAATTTACAAATAGAATTAAACCATTTATAGAGCAAGTTGAGCCTTCTTTTTTTGAAATTACAGTAGGGATGGCTTTTGATTATTTTGAAAAAGAAAAAGTAGACATTGCAATCATAGAAACCGGTTTGGGAGGCAGATTAGATAGTACGAATGTAATTACACCTGAACTTTCTATCATCACCAATATTGGCTTTGACCATATGGCTTTGCTAGGCAATACGATAGAGGCTATCGCATCAGAGAAAGCGGGTATTATAAAAAAGGAAACCCCTATCATTATTGGAGAATCCACCCCTACATCAAAAAATGTTTTTGAAGAAAAAGCCAAAAATGAGAATGCACCCCTCTATTTTGCCGAAGATTTTTTACAACATACATCTTTTCAAAACAATTGGAGCACCGCTTTATTTGAATTTAAGCAATCATTCATTCACTTATTAGACGCTCCTTTATTTGCAAAGAACTTCACTATTGAATCTGATTTACCTGGTAAATACCAAGCAAAGAATTTAAAAAGTGTTTTAGTTGCGGCGCAGTTGCTTTCCACAATGGGTTGGAAACTTACCGCTACTAAAGTGGCAAAAGCTTTATTAAACATTCAAAAAAACACAGGCTTAATGGGCAGGTGGGAATGCGTTCAAACTAGCCCAAAGGTTATATTGGATGTGGCACATAACGAACATGGCATTCAAGCTTTATTAGAACAATTGTCGTCTTTACATTACAATAAACTACATATTGTCACTGGTATGGTCAAAGACAAAGACATACATACTGTATTAAACTTATTACCAAAAGAAGCACAGTATTATTTCACACAATCGCATATTCCAAGGGCTTTAGCTGTGAATGATTTAGTGGCGCAAGCAACTGAACTAGGATTAAATGGGTTAGCTTATGCAGATGTAAATATTGCATTAACTGAGGCAATAAAAAATGCCAACCACAATGATTTGATTCTTGTGATTGGCAGTATATTTTTAGTGGCCGAAGTTGACCGCGCACAATTCAAATAAATTACCAGCCCTTATTTGTTCTTAAGGTAGTGATATGTGCTACATGGTGTTTACCATGCCAAGCGTATACAGCAAATAAATCCCAAAGAGATACCTCGGCATTTCTACCAGGATGAAATATTTTTCTTTGCCATTGCTCTTCTGTCAAACTACTTAACAAATTAGCCCATCTTTCGTGGAGTGCATGCAATAAGGTCATGGAATAATTAATCGGTGTATCTAAAACATCTGCCATGGATACCCATTTATTTTCATCGTATGCTTTAATGGTTGGCACATCCTCTGTCAACCCCAACTTAAATCTTGCAAATGCATTCATATGACTATCTGCAATATGATGCACTAATTGTTGTACAGTCCAACCACCATCTCTATAGGGGGTTTCTAATTGCGCCTTGTCTAAGTTCAATACGGCCATTTCGACATCTGTAGGCAAATGTCTTAATTCATTGATCCATGCATTTTTTGTCGCCTCTGAATAAGGCTTTAGTTCGTATTTTCCAATTGGATACTTTGGATCTGTTGTCATATTGATTATTTTATGCTTCTCTTAATTGTTTGCCTGTCATATGAATAAATACATCTTCTAAATTTGCCTTCTTCACTTCTTTTTCTTTTTCAAAACCGGTTGCAACTAATTCATCAATTAATTGATTCGGCGTGTTGATTCCTATAATTTTTCCACTATCTATAATCGCAACTCTATCACAAAGCACTTCTGCCTCATCCATATAATGTGTAGTTATAATAACTGTTGTACCACTATTTCTAATTTCTTGAATTAAGTCCCAAAGATTACGTCTTGCTTGAGGATCCAAACCAGTGGTTGGTTCATCTAAAAAAATGATTTTCGGTCGATTGATCAAAGTTGTTGCAATTGAAAAACGTTGCTTCTGCCCCCCACTCAATTCTTTAAATTTTGATTTTGCTTTATCCTCTAGATTAACTTTTGCCAATAATTCCATTGGATCCATCTCCATTTGATACAAACCAACAAATAAATGAATCAGCTCAGTTAATTTAAGATTGGGATAAAATCCAGCCGTTTGTAATTGCACCCCAATAATTTTCTTAATAGATTCTGGATTTGCATCTAAGTCCATTCCATCCACAATCACCTTCCCTCCAGACTTTTGTCTTAATGTTTCTATAATTTCCAAGGTGGTAGATTTACCAGCACCATTAGGCCCTAACAATCCAAAAATTTCTCCTTTGTACACATCGAAACTAATGCCTTTGACTGCCTCAAAATCTCCATATTGCTTTGTTAAATCTTTGACCGATATGATTGTTTCACTCATAGTGATTGGTATTATGGGGTTCTTTAGCAAAAATAACTTAACTAACTTATATTTGCCCTATCTAAATTAGTAATATGAAGGTAGGTATATTAGGTGGAGGACAATTAGGTAGAATGCTTTTACAGGCTGCAGCAAATTATGATTTAACTACCTATGTATTAGAGAAAGATCCAAGCTGCCCTGCTGCACATTTATGCCATCATTTTACTTTAGGAGATATTTTAGACTATGATACTGTGTATCAATTTGGGAAACAATTAGATGCCGTAACCATTGAAATTGAAGCAGTGAATGTAGCTGCTTTAGAACAGTTAGAAAAAGAAGGGGTTAAGATCTTTCCGACTCCTGCAGCAATAAAAACGATCAAGAATAAAATTGCTCAAAAACAATTTTATGCTGCCAATGAAATTCCTAGTTCAAATTTTGTAATTACTGAAAATGCGGCTGCAATACAACAGCATATTGACTTATTACCTGCAGTTCATAAATTAGCCGAAGGTGGTTACGATGGGAAAGGTGTTCAAATTATTGAGGATGAAAATTCAATTTCTTTAGGATTCAATGCTCCTTCTGTCTTAGAAGAAAAGGTTGAAATCACCAAGGAATTGGCTTTAATTGTTGGAATGAATGAAGCAGGTGAAACTGTGATCTACCCTCCTGCCGAAATGATTTTTGACCCAGTTTATAATTTATTAGATTATCAATTAAGCCCTGCTAAATTAGAAGAAAAACAACTTTGGAAAGCAGAAGCGATTGCAAGAAAAGTAGTGCAATCATTAAAGAGCCCTGGACTTTTTGCCATTGAATTATTTGTCGATGACAAAGGAGATATATTAGTGAATGAAACAGCACCTAGAGTTCATAATAGTGGACATCATACAATTGAGGCTAACTATAGCAGTCAGTATGATATGCTTTTAAGAATTATCTTAAACTATCCTTTAGGCAACCCTACTCCAATTTTACCAAGTGCGATAGTCAACCTAATTGGAGCAGAAGGTCATTCTGGGGAAGTTGTATATGAAGGATTAAATGAGGTAATGAAAATGGAAAATGTGTTTGTTCATTTATATGGCAAAACGACCACTAAGCCCGGAAGAAAAATGGGACATGTAACCATCATCAGCAATGATTATTTAGACCTAACACATAAGGCGAATAAAATAAAGCATACCCTTAAGGTTGTAAGTAAATAGCACTTCTCTTTCTAGGAATATTTTTCTTATTCACCATTCACAACCTTTGCTGGCTTTGGCTTTGGGGTTATGATTTTTTTCTTTACCGCTAAACTTCTAAAATAGCCAATCCCCACCATGCTCTTTAATTGGAGTCCGGGAGATTTCTTGAGTGGTCCAAAAATTCGAATTTTATCATCGTAGATTAAATCTAAATTATACGTAGCTGAGAAGTTCTTATTGATTTTGAATGTAAACATATTCGTCATAAAGAAATTTACATTCTCTGGTTTATCATAATAATTGGAGAAGAAATCGGCACGACCTTTATAGGTAATGTTTTGAGCAATTATTTTATTGTATCCAACTGTTACAAATAAACCTGTTTCTCTCTTGATCATTCTTCCTGTATCTACCCCATATTTACCCAGATTGGACAATTTTTTATTTAACACTAAAGTGGTTCTGGATGTTAAAGGAGAAAAGAATAATGAAAAATTATTATCAGGTTTATAATCCAAACCAGCTGAGATAATCATATACGCTGGTGCAAATAATGAAGATGTAAATGTGGCCTTGGTCCCACTAAAACTATAGCCATCAAATAATTGAGAACGGAAATTAAATAACCCAGATACATACCATTTACCCACTGTGTCAATCTTGTAACCATACTTACTTAAGATGTCAAGACGATCATCATTTTTTCGACCTCCTTGTGAGGTCGATTGCACAAAGCCAAGATTCACATCCATATTATTATCCCAGCTTTCTCTATCTTTTTTATAAAAAGCAAAATAGTTGAAGTAACTATTAATAGCCATGTTAAAATTATCTCCACCTGCTGCCCAGTTACTTAAAGAACTTTGGGACACATTTAAATTATAAAGCCCGCCTTGTTTCCAATTCCAATTTGAGGTATCTGAATCTTTTTTGATATTTCTAGAAGTCTCTGATCTTAGTTTAGCAACAACCAAATCCTGGGCATATGCCAAATTCATACATAAAACAGCAAAAAATAAAAACAATCCTTTAACCATGATCAATTTTTTATAAATATACAAACTAGTCAATAACAGATTGATTTTTAAGTAAATATAAAATGATCTTAGCCAATATTACATCTAATTCAACCATTTGGATATCAGCAGTTTAGGAATTAAGGCTGACAAGTTGACACATAAAATTATTTTGATTAAGTTTGCACTTTAAAACAAGTGCATGGAATCCAACATACTAATAGATAAAGCCCAAGATGAAGCTAGACAAGGTGAAGCCTATGCTAGTGCATCAACAGGAAAGGTCTTCGAAAAGTATTTCTATGTAGAAAGTTATGGTTGCGCAATGAACTTTGCAGACAGCGAAGTGGTGGCATCCATTTTAGAACAAAATGGCTTTGGCGGGACGAAGAATATAGAAATAGCAGACCTGATATTAATCAATACATGCTCAATTCGTGAAAAAGCAGAATTAACTATTCGTAAACGTTTAACTGAATTTAGAAGGTTAAAACAAGCTAACCCTGGCGTATTAGTGGGCGTTTTAGGTTGCATGGCAGAAAGACTAAAAGCTCAATTGTTAGAGGAAGAAAAATTAGTGGATTTGGTTGTTGGTCCAGATGCCTATAGAACCCTACCCGATTTAATTGCGGATGCAGGGACTGGTCAAAAAGCAGTCAATGTTTTATTAAGCAGAGATGAAACTTATGGCGATATTGCTCCAGTAAGACTAGATAATAATGGCATTAGTGCTTTTGTTTCTATCATGCGTGGTTGTAATAATATGTGTAGTTTTTGCGTGGTCCCTTTTACAAGAGGGCGTGAACGCAGTAGAGATGCATATTCAATACTTGCAGAATGCAGAGATTTATTTGATAAAGGCTATAAAGAAGTTGTATTGCTTGGTCAAAATGTGGATAGTTATTATTGGAGCAATCCAGAAAATAATGAAACCACCACATTTGCAATGTTATTGGAACAAGTGGCACAAATAGATCCTAGCTTAAGGGTTCGATTTAGCACTTCTCATCCAAAAGACATTACAGACGAGGTTTTACATGCCATTGTCAAATACCATAATATCTGTAAATACATTCATCTTCCTGTTCAGAGTGGCAGTTCAAGGATGTTGCAATTAATGAATCGAACTTACACAAGAGAATGGTATATGGCAAAGATTGATCGTATACGTGAGTTGATTCCGACATGTAGTATTTCATCCGATATCATTGCAGGTTTTTGTACAGAAACGGAGGAAGACCACCTAGAAACAATTAGTTTGATGCAATATTCCAACTATGACTTGAGCTATATGTACTATTATTCTGAACGACCTGGCACTTTAGCGGCTAGACGTTATGAAGATGATATTGATTTAGCAACTAAAAAAAGAAGGCTTCAGGAAATTGTTGATGCGCAATGGACCCTTTCCAACGAAAGCAATAAACGCGATGTGGGTGGTGTGTTTGAAGTATTGATCGAAGGAAATAGTAAAAGAAATGAAGCAGAATGGATGGGAAGAAATAGTCAAAACAAAGTAGTGGTATTTCCAAAAGGAAATTTCAATTATAAAAAAGGAGATTATGTTCAAGTGAAGATTCACAACTTTACAAAAGGGACATTATTAGGAGAAATTATACAATAAATTTAAGGCCATGGATTTACAATCATTGAAAAACAGATTCAGTATTATTGGCAATACGCCATTACTGAATCATGCTTTAAATACAGCAGAACAGGTTGCTGCCACAGATTTAACAGTACTTATTGTTGGAGAAAGTGGCGTGGGCAAGGAAGTCTTTTCACAAATCATTCATAGCTTGTCTGCGAGAAAACACAATCCATTTATTGCTGTCAACTGTGGTGCAATTCCGGAAGGCACGATTGATTCTGAATTATTTGGACATGAAAAAGGTTCTTTCACAGGTGCTGTAGATAGTCGTAAAGGCTATTTTGAAACAGTGAACGGTGGCACTATATTTTTAGATGAAATTGGAGAAATGCCATTAGGCACACAAGCAAGGTTATTGCGTGTTTTAGAAACCGGTGAGTTTATTCGCGTTGGTTCATCTAAAGTTCAAAAAACGGATGTACGTGTAATCGCTGCTACCAATAGAGAGTTGATTGAATTCACACAAAAAGGAAGATTTAGAGAAGACTTGTATTATAGATTAAACACCGTTCCAATTCGTGTTCCTTCTTTAAGAGATCGTAAAGAAGATATTCCTTTATTATTTAGAAAATTCGTAGTTGACTTTGCGGAAAAATATAAAACAAAGCCAATTTATTTAGATGAAGAAGCAAGAGGTTTATTAACGGAATACAGTTGGCCTGGAAATGTTCGGGAATTAAAAAATATAGCTGAACAAATTTCAGTTTTAAGCAAAAACGACCACATCAATGCCATTCAATTGAATGAATTTCTTCCTAAACATACAGCACATAATATGCCGATGTTATCTGGCAATACGCCAGTAGGAGAATTCGCTAATGAAAGAGAAATTTTATACAAGCTCTTTTTTGACATGAAAAAAGATGTCAATGAGTTAAAAAAAATGTTCTTAGAAATATTACAAAATCCTAGCCTTTCTGGACAAACTGCACATTTTACAAAGGAGGCAATTATTAATGAATTGAAAGAAGACATCAATACAACAAGCATCGCTCCTATAAGTAATGTAACTATCCCCTCTACTTCCATGCAATTACCACATCATCAACCGGTGATCATTGACAATGACTTACAAAATCATTATGAAGTAGAAGAGTCTTTAAATATCATGGATAAAGAAAAAGAACTAATTTTAAAGGCACTTAAAAAGCATAGAGGTCGACGTAAAGATGCCTCTACTGACTTAGGAATAAGCGAAAGAACATTGTACAGAAAAATTAAAGAATACGACATTGAAGAATAAATTACTAATTGCGAGCATTCTTTCACTATTCGTCCTACTGACATCTTGTGGGGTGTATAGCTTTAAAGATGCAATGATACCTGACAATGTAAAGACTGTCAAAATAGGATTCATTGATAACAGGGCAAGGTATGTGAACCCTCAATTAGCTCCTTTGTTAACCGATAAGATTTTACAAAAAATTATTGGACAAACGAAATTAACAAGAACCAATAGTGACGATGCGCATTACCAAATTTTTGCAACCATTACAAATTACGATCCATCCCAAACCGTAGGGGTAAGTGGTCAAGAAGCCGCATCCAATAGACTTACAGTGACTGTGCATGTCGTTTTAAAAAAGACATTAGAGAATAAAGAACAGGAATTTGATGTATCCCGAAATTTTGACTTCTCCGCAAATTTGACTTTAAATCAAGCAGAGAGTCAATTAATGGATGAAATAGTTCGTAGCATCACGGATGATATTTTTAATCAAATTTTTTCAAACTGGTAAAGCATGAACGGATTATTGATCAACGATATAGTCAAACAATGGACAGGTCAAACTTCAATAGAAGCGATTGATACAGATGTACTTGAAAAAATTGCGAATGAACATCCCTATGCACCAACCCTTCAATTGTTATTGGCTAAAAAATACCAATTGACTGCTTCACCCCAATTAGAAGCACAATTGATTAAAACAACCGCTTTTTTCCCTTCTAGCTTACATGTACATTTTTTAATGAACCAAGTAAGTCAAAATGAAGCAAATGCACCTGCAGATGCGAAATTAAATAGCGTTCTGACAGAACAAATGGCTCAATTTAAGGAGGAAGTAGACGAAACAGCTGCTTTAGACTATGAAAAAGAGCTAAATCCAAGCATCCAAAGAGATTATTTTGCCGCACAAGGCATCGAATTAGACCTATCTAAGCTACCACAGGATAAATTTACCCAGCAGCTGAGAAGCTTCACAGCCTGGCTTAAAGTGATTAAAAACAAGGAAGGCGTGGCTCAAAATGAGCAAATTGACCAAATTGGCCCTGATCAGGAGCAAATGATTGCTCAAATTGCTGAAAAAGCCAATGTTCCAGCGGATATTTTGACTGAATCGATGGCTGAAATATGGGAAAAACAAGGGAATAAGAAGAAAGCGATTGCCACTTATGAAAAATTAAGTTTTATTTTTCCTGAAAAATCCGTTTATTTTGCATCCCGAATAGAACAATTAAAAAATAACAAATGATAACTTTCTTTTTAATATTAATCGTAGTTGCCTGTGTTGCCTTAGGATTTATGGTTTTGATCCAAAACCCAAAAGGTGGTGGCTTAAACGCCAATGTAGGTGGATTAAGTAATAATTTTATGGGTGTAAAGCAAACAACTGATGTACTTGAAAAAGGCACATGGATTTTTGCTTCTGTAATCGCTGTTTTAGCAATTACTTCTACCCTTTTCTTAAGCGGCAATGCTTCTTCTAGCAATGGCGTTTTAGATAAAGTGAATACGTCTACAACTACCTCCCCAGCAACTCAAGTTGCCCCTCCTCCTGCTCCAGTGGCAGCGGATACCAACAAAAAGTAATTTTACTGAGAATGTCTAGGCATTCCTTCCCAATAGTATTTTTCCCCACCAATCAAATGGTGGGGATTTTTATTGTATTTTAGTATTAAGCAACCTATCAATTAGATCCATACAAAGTGAAAAAAATATTAGCTATCCTTTTGAGTGTTCTTATATTCTACTTGTTCTTTGTTGTGCTTATAAAGAGTACACATTTTGTGGGAGATAAAAAAAGTTTTCAATACAAAGGCGAAGGCATAGAACAACTTGCAGATAGTTTAGTTGCCAAAAAAATAATCTTTGAAAAAACTAGTTTTTTATTACTAGCAAAGGTCTTCCAAATTGATAGCAAACTTAAGCCTGGTAAATTCAGTGTAAAAAGTAAGAGTAATATCATCAGCATTATAAGGATGCTTCGGAATAATCAACAAGCAACTGTTAAATTGGTCTTGAATAAAGTTAGAACCAAAGGAGAATTAGCAAAATTAATTGCCGTTCAGTTTGAAAGAGATAGTGCCGATATACATTATTTCTTAAATAGCAATGACTCCTTAAAACCATTCAATACGGATACAACACAGCTTTTCACTATCCTTATTCCAAATACCTATGAGTTTTATTGGAGCAGTTCCATGTCTCAAATTTTAAGTAAATTTAAAAAAGCACAAACTCGTTTTTGGGAACAAGAAAATCGCATACAAAAAGCCGCTGAAAAAGGCATGAGTCAAAATCAAATTTACACACTAGCTTCTATTGTAGAAGAAGAAACAAATTTTGATTCTGACAAATCTTTAATTGCAAGTGTGTACCAAAATAGACTGAAGCAACAAATGCCCCTTCAAGCCTGCCCTACTATAAAATTCGCGATGCAGGACTTTACGATTACTCGTATTTATGAAAAGTATTTGACCAATGCATCTCCTTATAATACCTACCGTGTGAAAGGCCTTCCTCCAGGGCCTATTTGTACACCAGCGCCCAATACTATAGACTTAGTGTTGGATGCGCCCAAAACCGATTACATTTACTTTGTTGCGAAGGCTGACTTTAGTGGCTACCATCATTTTAGCAATAACTACGCTGAACATGATCGTTATGCGAAAGAATATCAAAAAAAACTAGACGAATACCAAGCGAAAAAAGCAAAGCAAAAAACGAATTAAACGATCTAATTTAGTTCTATTGGATAATTTAAATCAACCTAAATTAATTTGAAAGAAGTTTTACGATACCTACTCACACCTGTTTTATTTGCAAAGAGAAAAGCAAAGCGCATTATTGTTCCTGGGTTTGAGCAAGTTAATTTATTTCAACTCTTGCAATTTCTTTTCAAGCAATTGAATACAATTGGTCTATATGATAGAGCATCCGCTATTTCTTTTAATTTAATCATGGCATTGCCTGCAGGCTTCTTGTTTTTATTTTCTATCATACCCTATTTCCCAAAAAGCTTTAAAATAAAAACACAAATTCTTTCTGTTTTTAAAGACATATCCCCAAATACAAGTACCTACAGGTTCATAATTGATATCATTAATGACTTATTGAGTCAGCACGTGGGGATTTTTTCTTTTGGTTTTTTATTATTACTTTTTTACGCTTCCAATGCCATGACGGGTATTATTAGAAGTTTTGATAAATCTATCATGCAAAACAGACCCTTCTTTTTACACCAAAGAATGAGGGCACTTCGTTTAACATTAATTTTAATGTTATTGGTTTTTGCAAGCATCCTAGTACTAATTGGACAAGATCAATTGGCCACTTTATTAAGAGATGGATTTGAAATCAAAAGAAAGACAATTTTACCTTACTGGAATATAATCAGATGGACTGTGATTATTCTATTGTTATTTTTTGGAAATGCATTCATTTATAAATTTGCCCCACATGTAAAGGAAAAATGGTCTCTACTTTCCCCAGGCGCAATTCTATCGACAGTATTGATGTTATTAACCACTTTAGGCTTTTCCTATTGGGTCAATAATTTTGGAAGCTATAGTAAAATTTATGGATCTATCGGAACCGTATTAGTGGTAATGACCTTGATTTATATCAATGCACTTATTTTGTTGATAGGCTTTGAATTGAATGTAAGTATCGAAATTCTAAAAAAAGAACAAGACCAAATCGATTACTTCAATTAAGATTTAACTCGTTTTTCCAATCATTACAAAAAATGAGCCTCTTTTGGGAGACTCATTTGATTGTATTTGTAATTTAAACTCAGAAATGAATCTGAGCCAATTGTTCTATTTTATTTATTTGCCATATCTGGAATCTCAGCTACTTTATATGCACCTGCATCCAATTTCGCTTTTGTTTCACTAAAAGCTTTTAATGTCAAATCAATTTCTTCCTGCGTATGAACTGCAGTAGGAATTAATCTGTAAATGATATGTCCCTTTGGAATTACTGGGTATACAACAATAGAACAGAATATTTTATAATTCTCTCTAATATCCATCACCATTGCAGTTGCTTCCTCTACTCCGCCTTTCATGTATACAGGTGTCACAACTGAATCCGTTTTGCCAATATCAAAACCACGCTCCTTCAACCCATTTTGTAATGCTAATGCATTCTTCCAAAGATTATCTTTTAATTCAGGCTTTGATCTTAACAATTCAAGACGCTTTAAATTACCCACTACATAAGGCATTGGTAAACTCTTAGCAAAAATTTGTGAACGAATATTGTAACGGATATAATCGATGATGGTTCTTGGTCCTGCCATGAACGCCCCAATAGATGCCATACTTTTTGCAAAAGTAGAGAAGTATAAATCTATCTCATCTTGACATTCTTGCTCCTCACCAGCACCAGCACCAGTCTTACCTAAAGTTCCAAATCCATGTGCATCGTCTACCAATAAACGGAATGGCACTTTCTTCTTCAATGCAGCAATATCTTTCAATTTGCCTTGGTCACCAGCCATACCAAATACACCTTCTGTAATGACTAATACACCACCTGATTGTTGTTTATCAACTAATGCTTGTGCTCTTAATAATTGCTTTTCGCAATCGTCCACATCATTGTGCTTAAATACAAAACGATGCCCAGGAATCATTCTTAATGCATCAATGATACAAGCATGACATTCTGCATCATAAACCACCACATCGTGACGGCCACAGATGGCATCAATCGCACTCATGATACCTTGGTATCCATAGTTCATCAAAATAGAATCTTCTTTATGTACGAATTCAGCTAATTCTTTTTCAAGCTGCTCATGTAAATCACTATTACCACTCATCATTCTAGCGCCCATTGGCAACGCTAAACCATATTGAGCTGAACCATCCGCATCTGCTTTACGCACTTCTGGGTGATTTGCGAGACCTAAATAGTTGTTTAAACTCCATACAATCATCTCTTGCCCTCTAAATTTCATTTTAGATCCAACTTCACCTTCTAATTTTGGGAATGCAAAATAGCCATGCGCTCTTTCACGATGTTGACCAATTGGTCCGTAGTTTTTAATCAGCCTTTCAAATATATCTGCCATAGGTTTGTAATTATTGGTGCAAATTTAATAATTTTTTAGCTTCCAGAGCCTATAATTATGCGTAATTTGCAGTCCTAAAATCATGTGAACATGCGTATTTACTCCATTTTATGCTTTGTAATCCTGTCTATAACAGGCATAGCACAATCCCCAAAATCAACCCAATCTAACACTTCAACGAAACCAAAGTTAATTGTAGGCATTGTTGTAGATCAAATGAGATGGGATTATATCAATCAATTTAAGCCTTTCTTTACCTCTCAGCAGGGCTTTTTACGCTTTATGAATGAAGGTGCAAGTTGTAATAATAACTTGATTCCATATGTACCTACAGTGACTGCATGTGGCCATACAGCAGTATATACAGGTGCTACTCCAGCAATACACGGCATAACAGGCAATAATTGGTATGATAATTATAAACAAAAAAAAGTCTACTGTGTAGAGGATCAAACAGTGCAATCAGTTGGTGTTGAAGGTAGCGCTGCAGGCAAAATGAGCCCTGTTAATGTATGGACAAGTACGATTGGAGATGAAATCAAACTTGCTACTAATTTCAAAAGTAAAGTGATTGGTATTTCAATTAAAGATAGAGGTGCTATCATACCAGCAGGTCATAGTGCAGATGGTGCATTTTGGTACGATAGCAAATCTGGCAATTTTATTAGTTCAACCTATTATGGCAAAAACTTACCTACATGGGTAAATGATTATAATGCAGCACATCGTGTTGATAGTTTATATGCAAAAGGTTGGAACTTAAGTTTAGCAAAAACGGTCTACGAGGCAAATTGTGATGGTGATATCAACCCGTATGAAGCAACTCCATTAGGATCAGAACAAAAAGGTTTCCCCTATTCATTGAATCAATTTATAGGCAAGGATTATGGTAAAATTTCTTCTACACCTTATGGCAATAGATTAGTCCTTGAATTAGCAGAAAAAGCTTTGATTGGAGCTCAAATTGGGCAAGATGATAAAACCGATTTGCTTGCAATTAGTTTTTCTTCCCCAGACTATATTGGACATTCTTTTGGTCCAAATTCTTGGGAGACAATGGATGGCTATATTAAATTAGACGAAATGATTGCACAACTTTTTGCAAGCTTAGACAAACAAGTTGGCAAGAACAATTACACTGTATTTTTAACAGCAGATCATGCAGTTGCAAACATCCCTGATTATGCAAAAAAGCATAAAATTCCGGGTGGCTTGATAAGCGAGTCTAGTTTGAAAAAAGAACTAGGTCAACTATTAATAAAAAAAGGCATGGATGAAAAGTTGATTGCTGCAATTGGTGAATACAATATTCATTTTAACCATCCATTGATGGATAGTTTGAAAGTTGACCATGATGACCTTGTTGAAATAGTTCGTAATTATGTAGAGCAAAAACCTGGCATCTTACAAGTTGTTGAAGCTCGTGAAGCTGCAGAAGCTGCTTTGCCTGTTCAATTAAGAGAAAGAATTGTAAATGGGTATAATCCACAAAGAAGCGGTGACTTATTTATTGTGACTAAATCCGGGTATATGGATGGTTATGCAACAGGAACAAATCATGGTGTATTTTACAATTACGATGCCCATATACCTTTATTATGGTATGGCAATGGAATCAAAAAAGGACAAGTAAACTCAGTTAATTACATGACTGATATTGCACCAACAGTAACCACTTTATTAGGTATCCAAATGCCTAGCGGTTCAATTGGTCATCCTATTTTGGAGGTGTTGAAATAAGAATTTGAGTCGATTTAAGGTAAAAATGAGTTAAATCATATTGTGCGTATTCAATATTTCCGAATGAATCCTTAAATTGCATGTAAGTATAAGATTTAAAACAACTTAAAAATAACATCATGAAAAAATTAGCAACCGTATTATTTGCATCTGTTTTATTAATTGCTGCAAATACAGCTTCTGCAAATTGTGGTAAAAAAGATTGCAAAGACTGCAAGAAAGAAACTAAAGCACACAAATGCGATAAGAAATGTATGAAGGACGGCAAATGTGCTGAAATGAAAAAGAAAGGATAATTCAACCATTGTCTTTTAGGTATTCAACTACCTTCTAAATAAAAAAGCCACTCGATTGAGTGGCTTTTTTATTTTCTTTATCTTTTCGATTAAGCAAGCTTCTTTTGAAGGTTGCTATCTAGTGCATCTAAGAATTCTTCTGTGTAAACATAGTGTTCACCATGCTTCACTTTATTTCCATGAACACATACTGCTTAATTCTTGGTTATTATCCAATTGACCTCTAAACTCTAACCCTCTTGTCCATGCAAAAATAGAAGCGATTGGATTGGTAGAAGTTCTGTTTCCTTTTTGGTGCTCACGGAAGTGACGAGTCACCGTACCATGTGCTGCTTCTGCTTCCATTACTTTTCCGTCTGGGGTAATCAAAGTAGATGTCATTAAACCTAAAGAACCAAATCCTTGCGCAACCGTATCTGATTGTACATCACCATCATAGTTCTTACAAGCCCAAACAAAATTACCATTCCATTTTAAAGCACTTGCAACCATGTCATCAATTAATCTGTGCTCATAAGTGATCCCCGCTTCAGCATATTTTGCTTTAAATTCATTTTGATATACTTCTTCAAAAATATCCTTGAAACGACCGTCGTATTTCTTTAAAATAGTATTCTTAGTAGATAAGTATAAAGGCCATTTTTTCGCCAATGCTTGATTAAAACAAGCTCTTGCAAATCCAAAAATACTCTCGTCTGTATTGTACATAGCCATAGCAACACCATCTCCTTTGAAATTAAAAACTTCAAATTCTTGAACAGTGCCATCCTCGCCTTCAAACTTGACAGTTAATTTTCCTTTACCTTTTGTTACAAAGTCTGTTGCACGATATTGATCACCAAATGCATGACGACCAATACAAATTGGTGCAGTCCAGTTTGGCACTAAGCGTGGTACATTTGAACAAACTATTGGCTCACGAAATACAGTGCCATCTAAAATATTACGAATGGTACCATTCGGGCTCTTCCACATTTGCTTTAACTTAAACTCTTCTACTCTTTGCTCGTCCGGTGTAATAGTTGCACACTTAATACCTACACCATATTGTTTGATTGCGTTTGCAGCATCAATGGTTACTTGATCGTTCGTTTGATCACGGTACTCCATGCCTAAGTCATAATACTTAATATCCAACTCTAAATAAGGTAATATCAATTTATCCTTAATGAATTTCCAAATAATTCTTGTCATTTCATCCCCATCCAATTCTACCACTGGATTGGCAACTTTAATTTTCTGTCCCATATGTTTTAAAATTTTGTCTGCAAATGTACAAAATGTAGCTAAAAAGCTAGAAGATAATTAAGAAGAATGGTTGACAATTAAAACAGGCATACTTACTTTATGCCTTACAGATTCAATTGTTTCGCCAAAGAAGTAATCTTTCCAGCCTTGATGCCTATGCGCCCCCATAACTAACAACTGTGCGTCAACATGGTTAACTATTCTAACTATTTCTTTGACCCTATTTTTATAGCCTAATTCAACCCTTACATCATAACCTTTTTCTCTAAGTGAATGGGCATATATTTCAAGTCTTTCTTTATCCTTTCTTGATTCTTCATCATCACTAGCATCTTTTAAATAACTAGCTGTCGCACTCTCAACAACATGAATTAAAATAAGTTGCGAACCAAGATGCGCTTGAGCAATTGCAGACCTTATTATATTAGCATCTCCTGTTGAAAAATCCACCGCAATAGCAATTCTGTCCATAGGTTCAACTTGAGTCCAATCTAATTCCACAGCAGCACCGTGTAAAGCTGTTCTTTCTTGCTTTCTTTTTGATTCAAGCATTGGATAAATGATGATATAAAGAAGTAATGCAAAAAAGAAAAGAATCAAAATGACTACCAAGCTCTTTATATACAAAGCAGTTGATCCTATTAAAAAAGCATAAGCGAAATCAAAAACCAAATTAGCATTTAAATACACTAAAATACTTGCTACCAACCAAGAGATAATTTTCACCCATCCTGGAATAGCAAACTCGCCCATTGTTTTTTTATCACTTACAAAATGAATTAAAGGAATAACAGCAAATCCTAATTGCAAACTCAAAATCACCTGACTAAACACGAGTAACTCATCTACTCTCCCTTCTCCCATCAAACCAATTACGAGCACGGCAGGGATGATTGCAACCAAACGAGTAAGTAGTCTTCTTATCCAAGGATTCAATCTTAAATTCAAATAGCCTTCCATTACAATCTGACCTGAAAGCGTCCCAGTAACTGTGGAACTTTGCCCAGCGGCAATCAATGCAACAGCAAATAAAATAGGCGCCAACTTTGATCCAAGCAATGGAGCTAATAAAGCATGGGCTTCTTCTATTTTTGCGACCGACTGATTCCCAGTTTGATAAAAAGCAGTTGCTGCTAAAATTAAAATGGCTGCATTGACAAAAAAAGCAGCATTCAATGCAACAGCACTATCAATAAAGTTATACCATAAAGACTTCTTAATGCCTGCACTTGTCCTTTCGATTTTTCTAGTTTGTACCAAAGCAGAATGTAGGTATAAATTGTGCGGCATCACAGTAGCCCCAATCATACCCACTGCAATATACAAGGCGCCAGGTGATAAAGCAGAAGGTACTAATCCCTTTGCTGCACTTGCTAAATCCGGTTTTGCAATAATCATCTCGGCAAGAAAACTACCACCAATCGTTGCAACTAATACAAAAATAAAAGCCTCCATCTTTCGCATTCCATAACGTTGCAATAACATGAATAAAAAAGTATCTGTAACTGTTATAATAGTGCCATACATCAAAGGCAACCCGGTCAATAATTTTATTCCAATGGCCATTCCTAAAACCTCGGCTAAATCGGTTGCAGCAATGGCCAATTCAGCTAATATATAAAGACAAAAGTTAACAAACTTTGGATAGGTCTCTCTATTCACTTGAGCCAAATCCAATCTTCTTACAATTCCCAGACGTGCACTCAAACTTTGAAGTAAGATGGCCATGATATTACTCAGTAATAAAATCCAAATTAATTGAAAACCAAATGCAGCACCACCTTGTAAATCTGTTGCCCAATTACCTGGATCCATATAGCCAACGCTCACTAAATAAGCAGGTCCAATAAAGGCAAAAAACCTCCTCCAACCAGTTTTATTTTGAACTGGTACTGACTCATGAAGTTGATCTAAGGATTTATTAAACATAATTGAATGTAAATTTAACCATAAACCCTTTGTGAAACTCATATTCTTGCCTATTTTAGCAAAAAAGAGTGCCATGCGCCAACTAAGTTGTCTATTAATCCTATTGGCATTAATTGGATGTTCTGAATCCATAACTGATTTGTCTGGAGATTCTCCTTTAAAAATTAATGATTTTAATAAATCCTTCAAAAATATTGAATTGCCCCTTCGTATAAACGATACGAATTTGACTACGCTTACAGATACCCTGGAAATTGGTAAAAAAGCTTTGAAACAATTTGTGCCAGATTCAGTCATTGAATCGATTGTACCAAATCAATCAAAAAATGCAAAAATCTACCCACTAGGGAAAATTGAAAAGGAGGCTGAATATTATTTATTATTGACTATAAAAGAAAACAAAAATCAAGAAGTAGCGGTGATCACTTTTAGTAAAAAGAATATTTTTTTAGGCTTTAAAGTTTTAACAAAATTTGATTTGATGCATAAAGGATCTCAGTTTTATGGCAAAACATTATTAATTAACAAAGAACCGACATTTTTGGTGGAAGAAAATAAATTAGATCCTGAGCAAGGCTTAACCAATGAAAAAAAAGGATGGGCTTATACAGAACAAGGATTTAAGTTAATTTATTTTGATGCCAATATTAAGCCTGAACAAAAAGCAATCTTAAATCCTATTGACACATTGCCAATGGCAAATAGTTATAGTGGAGACTATGCAAGAGATAAAAAGAATTTTATTTCATTAAGAGATTTTGGTGATGAAAATAAGTATCAATTTTTCATGCATTTCGAAAAGAAAGAAGGTACTTGTGTTGGTGAATTAAAAGGGCTATTGAATTTCAATAAAAATCAGGCTACTTATTCAGAAAAGGGAGACCCTTGTACAATTCAATTTACCATCACTGGCAACATCATCAAGATTAAAGAAGATGGAAATTGTGGTAATCATAGAAATATGACTTGTTATTTTAATGATAGCTATGACAAGAAAAGAAAGCCAAAGGCTAAGAAATAATCCACATTCTGCCATTGCAAACGATTGTTATCCACACTAGGATTGGCTTTGCCCAAAATTTAAGTCAAATAGGATTATATTGCGGGTCAAAATAACCAAAGAACAAAAACATGAGTTTTAGAAACTACGAAGTTCCTTATCCTATCAATGAAAAGTATTCGAAAAAAGCGGCTTATTTCTCAATGGAGTTTGCAATCCATCAACCATTAAAAATTTATAGTGGTGGTTTAGGTTTTTTAGCTGGTTCACATTTAAGAAGTGCATTTGAATTAAATCAAAATATGATTGGTATTGGTATGCTATGGAAATATGGCTACTATGATCAAGCAAGAAATCAGGATCAAACATTACAAGTGACTTTCATGGAGAAGATGTATAGCTTCTTAGAAGACACTGGGATCAAATACCAAATTTTAATTCACGATCATCCAGTTTGGGTGAAAGCTTATTATTTAGCACCGAATGTTTTTTGTAGTGCTCCCCTATTTTTATTAAGTACAGATTTACCAGAGAACGATTATGTTTCTCAAACCATTACACACCGTTTATATGATGCAAACGTAGCTACTAAAGTGGCTCAGTTTATTTTATTAGGAGTGGGTGGTGCAAAATTAATTGATGAGTTAAACTTCAATCCAGAAGTATATCACTTAAATGAAGCACATGGTTTTTCTGCTGCTTTCTACCTATTAAACAAGCATAAATCATTAGACGAAGTTAAAAAGCGTCTAGTTTTCACTACTCATACGCCAGAAGAAGCAGGTAACGAAAAACATGATATTTATTTATGTCATAAAATGGGTTATTTCTGTGGCTTAGGCTTAGATGAAGTAAGAAGATTAACCGGTATCCATGATGACCAATTCAACCACTCTTTAGCAGCCTTAAGATTTGCAAGAAAAGCAAATGGTGTTTCGGAATTGCATGGACATGTAAGCCGTGAAATGTGGGGCAAATATGAGGGCATCTGTCCTATTGACCATATCACTAACGCGCAAAACTGGCGCTATTGGGCAGATAAGCAATTGTATAAATTTGCAGAAGCAGGCGATGATGCTAGTTTCGATGATAGAAAATGGTATTTGAAAAAGCGTGCTTTTGAAATCGTAGCAGACCAAACAGGTAAAATTTTTGATCCAAAAGTGTTGACCATTGTTTGGGCAAGAAGATTCGCAGGCTATAAACGTGCCGACTTCTTATCATGGGATTTAGAAAGATTTGAAAAATTATTATCTAATCTAAAATACCCAGTTCAAATTATTTTCGCAGGAAAGCCTTACCCAGTTGACCATCCAGCTATTTCTCAGTTTAATCACTTAGTGAATCTAAGTAAGAACTACAAAAATGTAGCTGTATGTGTGGGGTATGAATTGGCTTTAAGTAAGCGTATGAAACAAGCTTCTGACGTTTGGTTAAATAACCCAAGAGTTCCAAGAGAAGCATCTGGTACAAGTGGCATGACTGCTGCAATGAACGGATCTGTGAACTTCTCTACAGATGATGGTTGGATACCAGAATTTGTAAACCATGGCAATAATGGTTTTGTGGTTCCAAAAGCAGATTATGCAAACATGAGTACAGAAGCACAAGATGAATATGACTTAAATGAATTATACAAAATATTAGAGCAACAGATTGTTCCAATGTATTATGAGCAAAAAGATACCTGGAGACAAATCACTCAAAATGGCATGAAAGATGTTCGTTTCCAATTCGATAGCAATCGTATGGCGGATGAATATTATGAAAAAATGTACAAGATCTAATAAATTAGCTCAAAACATCCTAAACCCCTTCAATTGAATATTGAAGGGGTTTTTAATTTATGGATCATTTGGTCAACTTTTAATACCTAATTTTGTTAATCAATTATGTCAAACAAAATAGTCATATCTATAACGGGCGCTAGTGGTGCAATCTATGCGAAAGCACTCTTAGATAGCTTAGTGAAAATTCCTGAACAATATGAGGCTGTAGGCATCATTATGAGCGATAATGCAAAGATTGTATGGGAAACAGAATTAGGCAATCAAGACTACCTTAAATATCCCTTTGATTTTTACCATAAAATGGACTTTAATGCGCCATTTGCTTCTGGATCTGCACAATACAATATCATGTTTGTGGTTCCTTGTAGTATGGGAACCTTAGGCAGAATTGCATCTGGAGTAAGTGATGATTTAACTACAAGAGCAGCAGATGTAGTTTTAAAGGAAAGAAGAAAGCTCATTTTAGTGGCGCGTGAAACACCTTATAATCTTATTCATATCCGTAATATGGAAACAGTGACCCTTGCAGGTGGAATTATCTGCCCAGCCACGCCAAGTTTTTATAGCCGCCCTACTACCTTGGAAGAAGTTGCTATGACTGTTGTTACAAGGATGCTAGATCTAGCTGGATTAGATTTTAAATCTTATCGTTGGAGTACCCCTTCTTAAATCCAATTACATTACTCAAGCAAAGAAACTAAAAGTATTAAAAGTTTTGTACCAAAGATTAATCTTGCTTTGGTTCCTTTGGCGCTTTAGGTGCTTTTTCTTTCTCCTTCTTTTGCAAAGTAAAAGTCAAGGCTGTTTTTTCCTTATCTAAATCCCCCACCAAAGTATCTCCTTCTTTTATCGAATTATTTAAAATTTCTTCTGCTAATGGATCTTCAATATACTTTTGGATGGCTCTATGTAAAGGTCTGGCACCAAATTGAATATCGTATCCTTTATCTGCAATGAATTCCTTAGCAGCATCTGTTAAAACTAAGTTTAAACCTAAGTTTACCAAACGTGCCAACACATGCTTCATGATGATATCGATGATCAAATAGATATTATCTTTTGTCAATGAATTAAACACCACTACATCATCAATTCTATTTAAGAATTCAGGAGAGAATGTACGTTTTAAAGCCTTCTCAATGACAGAGCGATTGTTTTCATCGGTTTGTTGCATTCTTGTTGCAGTAGCAAAACCCACACCATCACCAAATTCTTTCAATTGACGTGCGCCAATATTAGAAGTCATAATGATTAAGGTATTTTTAAAATCTACTTTACGGCCTAAACCATCTGTTAAAATTCCATCATCTAATACCTGTAATAAAATATTATAAATATCTGGATGTGCTTTTTCAATCTCATCTAATAAGATAACACAGTATGGTTTACGACGTACTTTCTCTGTCAATTGACCACCTTCTTCATAACCAACATATCCTGGAGGCGCACCAATTAAACGAGATACTGCAAACTTCTCCATGTATTCACTCATGTCAATTCGAATCAAAGATTCTTCTGAGTCAAACATATTTCTTGCAAGGGCACGTGCTAATTCTGTTTTACCTACCCCAGTTGGGCCTAAGAAAATAAAGGTTCCAATCGGTTTTTTAGGATCTTTTAAACCTACTCTATTTCTTTGAATCGCTTTAACTACTTTGCCAATTGCATCTTCTTGGCCAATCACTTGACCACGCATGTCTTCGGCCATCTTGCGTAACTTAGTCGTTTCTGCTTCTACCATACGCTTAACAGGTATGCCAGTCATCATACTAATTACTTCCGCAATATGTTCTTCATTAATTGGGAAACGCTTGTTCTTACTATCCTCTTCCCAATTTAGTTTTGCTTTCTCTAAAGCTTCTCCTAGTTTCTTCTCCGTATCTCTTAAGCTTGCAGCTTCTTCGAAACGTTGACTTTTCACAACTCTATTCTTTTCGTTCTTAACCTCTTCGATTTGTTTTTCTAAATCAACAATATCTTCAGGGACCGAAATATTTTTCAAGTGCACTCTAGCTCCAACTTCATCTAAGACATCAATCGCTTTGTCTGGAAGTAAACGATCTGTCATATAACGATCGCTTAATTTCACACAAGCTTCAATTGCTTCTTGATCATAGATAACACTATGGTAATCCTCGTACTTAGATTTAATATTGTTCAAAATAGTAATGGTATCTGCAACACTAGGTGGCTCAATAATTACTTTTTGGAAACGACGATCTAATGCACCATCTTTCTCAATGTGCATTCTATATTCATCTAAAGTGGATGCACCAATACATTGCAATTCTCCTCTAGCCAATGCAGGCTTAAAGATATTAGACGCGTCTAATGAACCGCTTGCTCCACCGGCACCAACAATAGTATGGATTTCATCTATAAATAAAATAACGTCTCTATTTTTTTCAAGCTCATTCATGATGGCTTTCATACGCTCTTCAAACTGCCCACGGTATTTTGTACCGGCCACTAAAGCAGCTAAATCCAAAGAAATAACGCGCTTGTCAAATAAGACGCGGCTTACTTTCCTTTGAACAATTCTTAAAGCAAGGCCTTCTACGATTGCTGTTTTACCCACACCTGGCTCACCTATTAAAATTGGATTGTTCTTTTTACGACGACTCAAAATCTGACTCACTCTTTCTATCTCGGCCTCTCTTCCAACAATTGGATCTAACGCATCTTGTTCTGCTAATTTTGTAATATCTCTACCAAAATTATCTAACACTGGTGTTTTAGATTTACTTGGCGCATTCGGTTTTGTTTTTGAAGCACCACCAAAACTGCCACGTCCTTTTTCATCTTCAAATTCATCATCCCCGTCCTCTTGGTATTCTGAGCTAGGGCTTGAAGGTGCAGATGGAGAAGAACCTACCATACCTAATTCATTGCGGAATAAATCATAGTCCACATCAAATTGATTTAGAATTTGAGTTGCTATATTTTCTTTATTCTTTAAGATACTTAACAATAAATGCTCTGTTTCAACCATTGGGCTCTTTAAAGCTTTTGC
>CAZLKW010000015.1:0-3023 GCA_964560215.1 uncultured Sediminibacterium sp.
CAATCAAAAACATGCCAATAGCAATCATGATATGGTATACCTGAAAGATGGCGTTTACTTGTGTTGGTCTATTATTTGGTTCAAAGGCATTTAAGCCAGTAACTGGTTTTTTAAAATCTTGGTGCAGGAGAAAACTTAAACCTCCTGGAATTTTTAATCCGGTTACTTGCTGACTTTTATTATCTACCCATCCTAATAAATACATATCCGCAGCTGCACTGCTATCATAATGTCCTTCTAATGCTGCAAGCTTAGCTGGTTGATTCACCGCAACGCCATCCGCACTTTTATGACCTGTTGCTAATTGAGCAAAAGAAAAAAACGTGGCTATGAATAAAGCAATTTTAAATGAAGGCTTAGCAATTTCTAAATGTTTTTTTCTAAGAATATAATAAGCATTCACACTTAATACCAAAAATGCTCCTGATAAAAAGGATCCTATCCAAACATGTGTTAAACGGTCCATGCTAGATGGATTAAAAACCATCGCCCAGAAGTCCGTGATTTCTGCTCTTGCCTTCATGCCTTCTCCAACAATATGAAAGCCTGATGGTGTTTGTTGCCAGCTATTTGCTACAACAATCCACACAGCACTAAACATAGATCCCAAGAAAACCATGATGGTAGAAAAATAATGTACTTTAGGTGAAACCCTATGCCAGCCGAATAATAAGATACCCAAGAAACCACTTTCTAAAGCAAAAGCAAAAATGCCTTCAGCCGCCAAAGCGCTACCAAAAATATCCCCAACATATTTCGAATAAGCAGCCCAATTGGTCCCAAATTCAAATTCCATTACTATGCCGGTCGCTACGCCTATACCAAAAATAAGGGCAAATACCTTAATCCAAAATTGCGTCATTTGTTTATAATGCTGCAACCCAGTTTTAAGGTACATGCCCTCCATAATCACTAAAATAAGTCCCAAGCCAATGCTTAAAGGTGGATAGATATAATGAAATGCCACCGTAAAAGCGAATTGAATTCGAGCCAATATTTCAGTTTCCATAATTTTTTATTTAGCTAACAAGAGGTTGTTGTTCTTTCACCCACTCATTAATACCACCACTATAATTAGCGATATTTGTATAACCTTCTTTCATCAATAAAGAATAACCTATCGCTGCTCTATCACCACCTTGACAGTGAATGATCACTGGCTTGTCTTTTGGTACTTTAGCTAAATTTTGTAATAGTGTACCCACAAAAACATTTTTCGCACCTGCAATATGTCCGCTGTTGAATTCTGCAACTCCTCTAATATCAATAACCTCTGCAGTCGTATTTGCTTTCACTGTATCAATTGTAACCATATTTGATTTTTCTAAACTGCCGCTGTAAACTTGAGCAACTTTAGACGCATCTATAAAACCAAAAATGTTATCTAAGCCTATGCGCATTAATTTTCTAGTTAAGTCATCTACTTGACTTGGCTCAGCAATTAAAATAAATTTTTCTTCATAAGAAACGAACCAACCCATCCAAGTAGCAAATGAATTGTTCCCTTGAATATTAATACTTCCAGGAATAAATCCATTTTGGAAATCTAATTTATTTCTAGTGTCAATTAATTTCATTCCATTATCGGTTGCCGCTTTTAATTCACTAGCAGACAACTCCTTAATAGTTGGCACTTCTGTTAACAAAGGACGATTTACTTTATTCAACTCCTTCATTTTAGCGAAATACTTAGGTGGCTCTGGCTGATCTGTCAATAAATATTGTACGAAGCCAGCCTTATCTGCGCCATATTGAAATGCCCAGTTTCTTTTTTTCTCATAACCAACAGTTGTACTTGGTACAGCACCCAAGGCTTTACCGCAAGCAGAACCAGCACCGTGACCAGGCCAAACTTGAAGGAAATCAGGTAATTCAGAAAATAAATTAATAGACTGGTACATTTGCTCTGCACCCTTATCTTGTGTGCCGACCATACCTGCTGCTTTCTCCAATAAGTCTGGACGACCAATATCACCTACAAATACAAAATCACCTGTAAATAACATCACTGGCTCTTTGCTTGCTGGCGTATCTGTCAATAAAAAGCTGATACTTTCTGGTGTATGACCCGGTGTATGTAAAACTTGGATTTTTAAGTTGCCCACCATCACTTCTGAATGATGCTTCATGCCCTCATGTGCAAATTCATATTCCCAACCTGGGCCACCTTCGTCTGATAAATACATTTTAGCGCCAGTTACCGCTGCTAACTCTCTAGATCCAGTTAAAAAATCGGCATGGATATGCGTTTCAAAAATATGCGTGATCTGCATATTATTTTGTTTCGCTATTTCTAAATAAGTGTCAATATCGCGCTTAGGATCAATCACAGCTGCTACTCCAGCTTTTTGACATCCAATAAAATAACTTGCTTGCGCTAAAGTTTTGTCGTAAACGTGTTGAAAAAACATACTATATTTTTTTATTGATTTTTAAATGAATGACCTCAGTCATGCCTTACAAAGATGCCACCAAATAGATATACTATTTGTGACAAAAATCACAAAATTGAGCAAATTGAAAAAATAAAGAGATTAGGCGGGTAATTCTTTGATTTGTGCCACTCCTGATTCAATGGCAGCCTTGGCAACTGCGGTAGATACCACCTTTAATAGTCTGTTATCGAATGGTTTAGGTATGATATAAGTAGGGCCGAATGCGATCGGTTGGCCTCCATAAATATCAACCACCTCATTAGGGACAGGCTCCTTGGTTAAATCAGCAAGTGCATGAACTGCTGCCAACTTCATTACCTCATTAATTTTTGTTGCTCGTACGTCTAATGCTCCTCTAAAGATGTAAGGGAAGCCTAATACATTATTGACTTGATTCGGATAATCGCTTCTTCCAGTTGCAAAAATAATATCTGGTCTAGCCAATATCGCTTTTTCATAACTAATTTCCGGATTTGGATTTGCAAGGGCAAAAACAATACAATTAGCTGCCATGGATTGTAACATCTCTCCAGACAAAATATCTGCTTTAGATAATCCTAAAAAAACATCTGCACCCACTAGTGCCTC
>CAZLKW010000015.1:3123-36597 GCA_964560215.1 uncultured Sediminibacterium sp.
TCGTCATGCATGATTGGAATATTTAATTCAGCTTTCAATCTCTCCTCAATTTCAAAACATTCTGGTGCCGAGATATCCTCTAGATTGATGCCACCAAATGTAGGTGCTAGTATTTTTACTGTTCTGACAAACTCGTCCACATTTTTTGTATCTAATTCCAAATCAAATACATCAATGTCCGCAAAAATTTTAAATAAAAGTGCCTTCCCTTCCATCACTGGCTTACTTGCTAAAGCGCCTATATCTCCAAGACCCAACACGGCTGTACCATTAGAAATGACAGCAACTAAATTACCCTTTGTAGTATACTCATAAGCTTTACTTGGGTCAGCTTCAATGGCAAGACATGGGGAAGCAACGCCTGGTGAATAAGCCAATGCTAGGTCCTTTTGTGTTGCCGTTTCCTTAGTTGGAACCACTTGTATTTTTCCTGGTCTACCTTTAGCGTGGTAATGTAATGCGTCTTTATCCATTGTAATTTAAATCTTGCGAAAGGTAATAAATAAATAGAAAATGCAGTCAATATGACTGCATTTTCTATTTAAGTGATACGGTTACCACAAAAATTAGGATCTATAATTCAATTTATAATCCTGCTTTTAAATAGCCCCAACCAGCTTCTTGTTTAAGGATCAATTCGACAACACCAGAAGGCACTGTATTAGCAGAATTGACTAACATGGACTTGGTAATGCCATGCTTATTCATAGTATTTTCACAAGCACTAAATTGCACGCCTTTTTTGGACAATGCTTCAATGTCTTCTATTAAGTGTGATTTACTTGCTACTAAGAAATTCAGCGCTTTGCCATGTACAACTACTTCTATTTGTACTTTACCGGGCCAAACTTTTTGAAAGTTTTTAATGTTGCCCAAAACACCGCTCCATGCAGCCGTATCCGCCGTATTTAATTGCATCACTACATGATGTACTTTTTCTGAAACTTGATTTTGTGCACTTACTTGTGTACTCACAAATTGTGCACTCACTAAAATCAACATCATCGCTAAAAAACGGATAAGCTTTTTCATAAGAAGCATTTTATTATATAACACTGAATTTACAATATTTTACTAATTTCTAGCAATATTCATCATGTCGAATATACCGCCACCATTGTAGACTTCAGTTAGACCATGTTGTTCTAAGATCGTTTTTGCCATTCCGCTTCGATTACCGCTTCTACAATACACTACAATAGGCTTAGACATATTGCCTATTTTTGCTGCTTCGTCTCCAACCGTTTCCAAAGGGATGTGTAAAGCACCAGGAAAGTGCTCCATATCAAATTCCATTTGGCTTCTAACATCAATTACTGTTGCTTTTTTTTCTTGAATTGCTTTAATTATGTTTTCCATTTTGTTTAAGTTAATTAGGCGGCAAAGCCGCCTAATTGTTTTGTTTTAGATTCTATAATATATTTTATAACATAGTTGAAGGACAAACGTAATCAGAGATTTTAAAGTTACCGCTATCTTTCAAAGCTTTGAATCCACCTTGTACATCCACTAAATTGTCAAATCCTCTTGCTCTTAAAGTAGAAACAAAAATCATAGATCTATAGCCGCCTGCACAATGTACATAGTAGGTTTTCTTTTTGTCAATTTGAGCCATGCTGTCATTGATAAAATCTAAAGGCGCATTTTCACTTGCTAATATGTGCTCACTAAAGTGTTCAGATTTTTTTCTTACATCTAATACAACTGCATTTGAATCTTTATTTAATAGATCAGCTAATTGATCAGCGCTAACAGATTCGATCGTATCTACTTCTTCTCCTGCAGCTTTCCAAGCAGCAAATCCACCTTTTAAATAACCAATGGTAAAGTCATAGCCAACTCTAGCCAAACGAGTCACCACTTCCTCTTCTCTACCCTCATCAGTTACCAACAAGATTTCTTGTTTGATGTCAGGAATCATGGCGCCTACCCAAGGTGCAAAATTACCATCAATACCAATATTGATTGAATTTGGAATAAAGCCTTTAGCAAAAACCTGTGCATCTCTCGTATCTAAGATCAATGCGCCTGTTTCGTTTGCTGCTGCTTCAAATGCTTTTGGACTTAAAGCATGTTGACCTCGCTCTAATACTTTATCAATGCTATCGTATCCTTGAATATTCATCAATACATTCAATGGGAAATAACCTGGAGGAGCCACTAAGCCATCTAATACAGCAGCCTTAAATTGCTCCTTGGTCAATTTTAAGTCTAAAGCATAATTTGTTTTCTTTTGATTGCCTAAAGTATCTGTTGTTTCCTTACTCATGTTTTTACCACAAGCAGAACCTGCGCCGTGTGCAGGATACACAATAATATCATCAGCTAGAGGCATCACTTTGTTTCTTAAAGAATCAAATAAATGACCTGCTAAAATATCCTCAGTTAATTCAGCTATTACTTTTTGCGCTAAGTCAGGACGACCTACATCTCCAATAAACAAAGTATCACCACTAAACAAAGCTGTTTCTTTACCATTTTCATCTATCAATAAGAAACAAGTACTTTCCATAGTATGACCTGGTGTATGAATCACTTTAATTTTTACTTTACCTAGAGATAAAATTTCGCCATCTGTTGCAGTATGCATTTCAAAACCAGCTTTTGCTGTTGGACCATACACAATTGTTGCGCCAGTCTTTTTCGCCAAGTCAATATGTCCAGATACAAAATCAGCATGAAAATGTGTTTCTAAAACATACTTGATTTTTGCGCCATCTAACTTTGCTTTTTCAATATAAGGGGCTACTTCTCTTAATGGATCTACAATTGCTGCTTCACCATCGCTTTCAATATAGTAAGCGCCTTGTGCTAAACATCCTGTGTAAATTTGTTCTACTTTCATAGTTGTATTTTTTAATGTTCTAAGATTAAATTGATAACACAAAGTTGAAACGATTCAAATACATACACAGTGATAATTATCACACTGATTAGACATTTATAAAATAAATCTTATGATTGTTATCATTTTTTTGCGCAATACCTAACCAAATTTGCCTTGCCTTTATGGAATGGGCCTTCTTCTAAATCAATTTCAATTTCTATTGCTTGTATACAATTCAAGGATGCAAAGTCTTGCTTTAATTGATCTAGACTGTACAATTGCTCTATGTCTTTTGGGCCACCAGAAGTATTATTGATTTGAGCTTTAGAAAAAGCTTCTACTATAAGTATACCACCAGGTAGTAGCGCGTCTACCATTTTTTGATGCAATGCAATGCGTTCCTTTGTTGGCAAGTGCACGTATATTAAACCAATCGCATCATATTGCTTAGTTGCTTTAAATTCATTTAGTTCTAAAACGTCATACTTGATAGTAACGCCAGTTGTATGGGCAAATTGGAGTGCCTTTTCTTGAGCAACACTACTATAATCAAATGCATCCACCTTCCACCCTAAAGAAGCGGCATACACTGCGTTTCTGCCTTCTCCTTCTGCAGGCAATAATAGAGAACCCGTTGTTAATGAATCCATTATAGACTTAAAATATTGATTGGGTGCTTTGCCGTATACTGTATCGTGGGTTGCATATCGTTGATTCCAAAAGTCTTGCATAGCTTAGTGTTTAGACATTAAAAATAAGTTTATTGGTTTTAAATAAAGTGACATTTATCACGTATCGTGTTTGATTGTAATTCTACATTTACATTCTAAAATTAAACATATGAGTGTAAAACATCAGGTTGTTATTATTGGTGGCGGTAACGCAGGTATTACTGTTGCTGCACAATTAAAGAGAAAAGATAAAAATATTGATATTGCTATAGTAGAGCCAAGTGAAGTGCATTATTACCAACCTGCATGGACCATGGTGGGTGGTGGATTTTATGACATCAATGATACCGTACATGCAGAAGCAGATCAAATCCCGGCTGGTGTAGAGTGGATAAAAGATTTCGTGGTGAGTTTTGATCCAAATCAAAATTCAATCACTTTGAAAAATGGCAGCACAGTAAATTATGACTATTTGGTGGTTGCGCCAGGCATTCAATTAAATTGGAATGAAATAAAAGGTTTGGAAGAAAACCTAGGAAAAAATGGCGTTTGCTCTAATTATAGTTTCAAAACAGCGCCATACACTTTTGAATGTTTAAAAAATTCAAAGTCAGGCAGGGCCATCTTTACAAGCCCACATACACCTGTAAAGTGTGGAGGTGCGCCACAAAAAATAATGTACATCGCAGCAGATTATTTTAAACGCAATAATTTAGCAGATAAAGTTCAGGTAGAGTTTTGGTCAGGTGGAACAAAATTATTTGGCGTAAAGAAATTTGAAGATGCGCTTAAAAAAGTGATTGCAAAATTCCATATCAAAGAAAACTATTACAACAAATTAGTAGAGATAGATGGTGCCAATAAAAGAGCAAAATTTGTTGGATTTGGAGAACAAAATAAAGAGGTAGAAACATGGATCGATTATGAAATGTTACACGTAACCCCTCCGCAATCTGCTCCTGATTTTGTAAAAAATAGCCCTTTAGCCAATGCAGCAGGTTGGGTAGATGTAGATAAGCATAGCTTACAACATGTTAAGTTTGCAAATGTTTTCTCTTTAGGGGACGCCTCTTCTTTACCTACAGGCAAAACGGGCGCAGCTATCAGAAAGCAAACTCCAATTTTAGTACAAAACTTATTATCTGCGATGAAGGGCGCTGGTTTAAATGGACATTATAATGGATACAGTAGCTGTCCTTTAATAACGGGACGTGGTAAATTGATTTTGGCTGAATTTGATTATGACAATAATCCTCAAGAGACCTTCCCATTCAATCAAGCAAAAGAAAGATGGAGCATGTTTATCTTAAAAAGATATATTCTTCCGTTTTTATATTGGAGTCAGATTTTGAAAGGTAAAATGTAAGACCAGCAGTTACTATTTCATACTTTTTTAATTGGGTAGGTGACATTTATCACCTACCTTTTATTTTATAAACTACACCTTTGGGTCAAATTTAAATACATGGAATTAACAGCAATTATTGGATATGTCGCTTCTATTTTAATTGGCATTTCTTTAGGCCTTATTGGCGGTGGAGGAAGTATTTTAACGGTTCCTGTTTTAGTCTACCTTTTTGCAGTAGATGCGGTGACTGCTACTGCCTATTCTTTATTTATAGTAGGTGCTAGTAGCTTAGTTGGTGCATGGCCAAAATACAAACAAGGATTTGTAAATATTAAGACTGCAATTATTTTTGGCATTCCTTCTATTGCATCTGTTTATGCTACAAGGAAATTTTTAGTGCCAGCAATACCTACAGATATTGGAAATATTGCAGGTATTGAAATCACAAAGTCATTATTAATGATGATGTTATTTGCTGTATTGATGGTAGCGGCTTCTTTTTCTATGATTAAAACAAAAAAAGCAGAAGTGGAATCGACAGAAGAAGCTGAACAAAAATTCAATTACCCAATGATTCTTTTAGAAGGCGCTCTAGTTGGTGTTTTAACTGGATTAGTTGGCGCTGGTGGCGGCTTTTTAATTATACCTGCATTGGTGATGTTAAGCAAACTTCCAATGAAGCAAGCAGTCGGAACTTCCTTATTAATAATTGCAGCAAAATCTTTAATTGGATTTACAGGTGATTTAGGAAATAGAACCATGGATTGGACTTTATTATTATCTGTAACTGTACTTGCAATAATTGGAATATTTATAGGGGATAAATTAAGCAAGAAGATAGATGGTAATAAACTTAAAAAAGGATTTGGATGGTTTGTCTTAATTATGGGTTTATACATTATCGCACAACAATTGTTTTTCCCTACTGGAGGCGGACACTAATACAAATTTATTAAAGACATGTTTAAGCCATTTCTTATTAGCATGGCCTGTGTTTTCATTTTTAATTCAAATTTGAATGCGCAGCACCAAGAATTAAATGAAGCACCCAAGCTTTGGGGAAAGTCTCAAAAAGCAATTGACTCCAGTAATTTATTATATCGATTCCAAATGGGTACCATGCATGGGCATTTAAGGACGTTTTACAGTAGTACCTATAATAAAAATAGCGCTGTTGAATATGCGCAAGCAATAGGTGGAGGTATTCAATTTATATCTAAGCCTGTGTATAATTTTCATGTAGGCGTTAGTGGTTTTTTTGTTTACGATGCTTTTTCATCCGATTTAACCAAACCAAATCCTTTATCTAACTCCCTTAATAGATATGAACTTGGTTTATTTGACATCACTGATCCAGCCAATAAAACAGACATCGATCGATTAGAAGAATTATACCTTCAGTATCAAAAAAATAACCTTACGGTAACTATAGGAAAACAGCTATTAAATACACCATTTATTAACTTACAAGACGGAAGAATGCGTCCCACAGAAGTACAAGGTATTTGGGGACAATACGAACATAAAAAAAATAAATTTTATGGTGGCTGGGTGAATCGATTTTCACCAAGGGGTACTGTTGAATGGTATAAAACCGGAGAATCTATTGGTATTTATTCTGTGGGAGTTAATACGGATGGCAGTAAGTCTGGCTACAAAGATGCACTTGAATCTAAAGGGGTTGCACTTGTTGGTACCGAACTTGACCTAAAGAATAATTTGAAACTTCAAGTTTGGAATCAATACGTTGAAAACATTTTTAACAGTAGTTTGATTCAAGTTGACAAAACGCCAACAACCAATACCCCCTATTATTATGGGATACAATTGATTCGTCAAAATGTATTAAATACGGGTGGTAACGAAGCAATTGAAAAAACCTATTTTAATCCAAATCAATCTTCATTTGTTTTTGGTGCTAGAATAGGTAAAAACATTGGTCAATGGGACCATTCATTGAATTTTACTAGAATCACTAAACAGGGTCGTTATTTAATGCCTAGAGAGTGGGGACGTGATCCTTTTTACACCTTTTTATTGGGCGAAAGAAATGAAGGCATGGGTGATGTAAACGCCTATGTTGTTAAATCTAAATACACTGCAAAACAGATTCCTTTAAAAATCAACCTAGGTGTAGGCTACTATGATTTAGCGGATACCAAGGATTTTGCAATGAACAAATATGGCTTCCCTGCTTATATGCAATATAATATTGATACTCGTTACGCATTTTCTGGCTTTTGGAAAGGCTGGGAAGCTCAAGTCATCTATTTTTATAAAGATGCTGTTGGCGACACTTACAATGACCCTAAAAACTATATCAATAAAGTAGATATGGGGCATTTTAACTTCATTTTGAACTTCCATTTCTAAGTTTTCTGATTTCTATAAGTCATTTGTGATAAAAGTCACCTAATTTATTATGAATTAAGCTGATTTTCCATATCCAAAATGAGTTTTATCATGAAAAAAAACAATGAAGACCGTCGGAATTTTATAAAAAATGCTGCGGTTTTAGGATTTAGCGTTCCAGCTTCACTAACATCAATTAGTAAAGCTCAAGCAAATACAAAAATAGATCAGTCGACTGATTCAAATGAGGCAAATTCTCAAGCAGAAAATGAATTTAGCATTTTCATCACCACCGATTTGCATGCACAGATTCATACACATGATGAGTTCTTTTGGGAAAATGGCAAAGCTGTCTATAAAAAAAGAGGTGGACTTGCCGTACTTAAAACAATGATAGATCAACTGAGAGCGAGTCATCCACAAAATATTTTATACGACGGAGGAGATTATTTTCATGGACATGGGGTGGCTTCCTTATCAGAAGGAGAAGCCTTGATCCCGTTAATGAATGCCTTTAATTATGATTTAATTTTACCTGGCAACTGGGAAGTAGTCTATAAAAAGAAGAAAATGCTCTACGATATGGGGCATGCTACAGCAGCAAAGATTTGTGCCAATATGTGGCATAAAACAAATGATACAGAAAACGGAACATTGATATATCCTCCATTTTGGATTAAATATATTGCAGGTGCAAAAGTTGGGTTTATTGGATATACAGATCATCTTGTACCAAAACGTCAATCTCCTGCCTATAGCGAGGGTATTGGCTTTACGCATGCAACAGATAATGTAGCTAAGTATATCAAGTACTTAAAAGAAGTGGAGGGCTGCGGTATTATTTTCGTAGTGACCCATATGGGTTTAGCACAGCAGGTTGGTTTAGCAAACGATCCAAGAGTAGAAGGTGCTGATTTTATTTTAGGCGCAGACACCCATGAACGTGTACGTGTGCCAATACAAGGAAAATTTACAAAAGTAGTGGAGTGTGGCGCATTTGGATCTTTCTTAGGAAGACTAGATATTAAAGTGAAAGATGGTAAAATAGAAAGCTATGTGTATGACCTGATGGATGTAGATCCAGAAAAATATCCCGCAGATAAAAAAACCTTAGCGTTGGTTGAAAAAATGGCAGGACCCTATCAGAATGAAATGAATCAAGTGATTGGCTATAGTAAAACACCATTAGTGCGTTATTTTGTCTTAGAGACACCTATGGATAATTTAATCACAGATGCGGTGATGTGGAAGTTCAAACCAGATATCGCGTTAAGCAATGGATTCAGATTTTGCCAACCACTAGCTGTGCCAGAAAATAAAAATCAAGTGGCTATTACCAATGAGTTTTTATGGAATATGCTACCGGTTGATTCCACTGCAAAAATGGGCGAAGTCACAGGACTACAAATTTTAGACTGGTTAGAAAAAGAATTAGAAAATGCCTTTGCAACCGATCCAAGTAAGCGCTTTGGTGGTTGGTTTGTGCGTTTTGCTGGTATGGAAGTAAATTGTACTATTGGTAAGCCAAAAGGACAAAGAGTCAATTGGGTTAAAATAAAAGGACAAGCCTTAGATAAAAACAAATTGTATAAAATTGTGGCTTGTGAAAGAGAAGGGGATCCGAATGACACTTTATGTAGAATAGAAAAAGTAACGAACCCTGTTGCTACCAATACAAGTTTACATGAGGTGATAAAATCATACTTAGCAACAAATTCACCTGTAGCACCTAAACTAGAAGGAAGAACCATCGCAACAGATCAGTCGCCTACGCTATTGACACAGTTACAAGGAACAACCTATGATTTTAGATAGTTTTTAATAATTTTTTTGATCCATATTTAGAAAACAAGAAATCTATAAAAAGATGAAAAGACAATATTTAGTTCTTCTTGGTATCGTTGCAGTCATTGGAATTTACTTTCTAGTAGGTTTTATTAGTGGCGATTACTTTAAAATTGATGGTACGATTGCCAAAACAGATAGCACTTGGGTTGGTCCAAGTATTTATTTAGACAATACCACCGTGGGAGAAGAACGTGAACTAGTTATTTATGGACAAGAATTGATTGCACATACCTCTAAATACCTTGGACCTAAAGGTTCAGTTGCTCAAATTACCAATGGCATGAATTGCCAGAACTGTCATTTACAAGCGGGTGCAAAAGCTTGGGGTAATAATTATGCAGCCGTATTTTCGACCTATCCAAAATTTAGAGACAGAAGTGGACAAATAGAAAGTATTTATAAACGTGTGGCAGACTGTATGGAAAGAAGTTTAAATGGCACTGCGGTAGATAGTAATAGTAGAGAGTTTAAAGCCATCTATGCTTATATCAAATGGTTGGGACAAGACGTTGAAAAAGGAGCAAAGCCACATGGTTCAGGAATTGAAAAGTTGGCTTACATGGATCGCGCAGCGGATCCAGCAAAGGGTAAAATCGTTTATGCTGCGCAATGTCAAAGTTGTCATGGGGCAAATGGAGAAGGTCAGTACACATTAGATGAATTAGAATATGCTTATCCACCACTTTGGGGGCCACATAGTTACAACGATGGTGCAGGACTTTTTAGAATTAGTAATTTTGCTGGTTATGTAAAAAATAATATGCCTTACCAATTAACTTCTCACGAGAATCCAAAACTAACAACAGAAGAATGTTGGGATGTCGCAGCCTATGTAAATAGCCAACCTAGACCGCACAAAGACCAATCCAATGACTGGCCTAAGTTTGATAAAAAGCCACTGGATTTTGCATTTGCGCCTTATACAGATAGTTTCTCAGAAAATCAACATAAATATGGACCTTACAAGCCCATTAAAAAATTTTATAGTAAATAAATAAAAAACCAATCAACATGATCGAACAAATTCAACAACCTTGGCCATGGTATGTTGCCGGTATTATCATCGGTTTAATTGTGCCAGCATTACTTATTTTAGGTAATAAATCTTTCGGCATCTCCTCTAATTTAAGGCATGTATGTGCTGCTTGTTTTCCAGCAGACATCAAGTTTTTTAAATATGACTGGAAAAAAGAAATCTGGAATTTCTTTTTTGTAGGTGGTATTTTCTTAGGCGCATTTTTAGCCAACCAATATTTAATGACCAACGCGCCAATTGAAGTAAACCCTGCTTTACAAACAGAATTAGCGCAATATGGTATTAGCAATTACGATTACATGCTACCAGCTGAATTATTCAGTTTCGAAGCCTTATTCACACTACGTGGCTTTGTTATGATGGTGGTTGGTGGTTTCTTAGTTGGATTTGGTACTAGGTATGCAGGAGGTTGTACTTCTGGCCATTCAATTATGGGCTTAAGTAATTTACAATGGCCTTCTCTTGTTGCTACGATTTGCTTTATGGCAGGAGGATTCTTTATGGCAAACATTATTTTACCTTGGATTTTATCCTTATAAAAATTAAAAAATGAACAACGAAAAAGTACAAAATATAGACAGTAACACAGCATGTGTGAATTCATCTGAACAACAACACCCAGGTTGGTATAATTTAAAGTATACTATAGTGGGTATATTATTTGGAATTGTATTTGTAAAAGCAGAGATTATTTCTTGGTTCAGAATTCAAGAAATGTTTCGTTTACAAAGCTTCCACATGTATGGTGTAATAGGCACTGCAGTTGTGGTAGGCGCCATCTCGGTATTCTTGATCAAAAAATTCAATGTCAAAACAATTCATGGAGAAGTAATCAAGATTGCTGATAAAGAATTCAACAAGGGGCAAATTTATGGTGGTTTAATGTTCGGTTTAGGCTGGGCAATAACAGGTGCTTGTCCTGGACCATTATTTGCACATATTGGTGCTGGTTTCTATGCTGTGTTAGTAGTGATTTTAAGTGCGATTGCAGGTACATGGACATATGGTCTTTTAAGAGAAAAGTTACCTCACTAAAATTGACAATTATTCAATTATATAATTGATTTGAAAATTACAATAAAAAATGGCCTCGAGTTTCGAGGCCATTTTTTGTAAATACAGTTACAATCTTTATTTTACAATAATTATTTATTAATCCACTCGAAACTATTTCTATGGAGTACAATCCAGCCATTATTTTCCATTTTTTTCATTAGTCGACTAATCACTTCTCTTGAACTATTTAAATCTGTAGCAATTTCTTGGTGGGTTAATTTAATGGAAGGGCCGAATTTATCAACCTGCTTTTTCAAATAAAACTCCAACCTTTCATCCATATTTTTAAATGCCACTTCATTCACCGTTTTTAACAACTCTTCATACCTTGTACGATAAGTCTTAATAACAAAGTAGTGCCAGCTTTTAAATTCACTCAGCCATTTATCCATGAATTTAATTGGGATAGAGATCAAAGTTACATCTGTCATTGCTTTAGCTAATACTTGGCTTTGTTCTGCTTGAAAGCTACAAACCATAGAAACTGCACATGCCTGACCTGGTGAAATATAGTACATAAAATATTCGTCACCTTCTTCATCCTCTTGGTACAATTTAACTGTACCCTCAATGACCATCATGGTTGAACGAATGTTTTGTCCCACTTTTAAAAGTGGCGTTCCTGCAGGCACTTCTTTGATTTCAGCATGTTCTAAAATTGCATCATATAAGCCATCCTCTAAATTAGGATACAATACTTTTAATTCCGATTTCGTTATCATACTGCAATTTAAGCAATTTTATTTTTTTTGTAATTATAATATAAGGTGATTGATGTCATTAGAAATAAGTAAACTATTGCGATAAAACTGACCGAAAAAAGGATTGGATGATTTTTTCCTTGACTGACATTAATGCCCATAAGTGCCCATATCAAAACAGAAGGAAAAGCAATTGACTTGTATTTTCTAATAAATACAATACCAATAAAGGAGGCAATACTAATCATTATAGCACTCCAATATACTGGATCAATACCAAATCCACCCCATTGATAGGCAACACATAAAGCGGTTATATTCGCAATTGTGGCTACTGAAATCCAGCCTAAGTATACTATAAAGGGTGTATTCAATAAAAATTGCTCGGTCTTAATTAACAAGTCTACATGCGATCGACTCTTTGAAAACAATTGAATTAATGTAGACAAAAACAACAACATGATAACAACTGAAGCTTCGATTTGCAAATAATGCCATGCAATGATCCAAGCCATATTAAACACACAAGTCAATAAATAGTAAGGATGAACTTTGTTTATATATTCAATTACTTCCTTTTTAGAATTGCGTCGAATTATAAAATAACTATACGTAATTGTATAGATCAATAGCAAACTATAGATTACACCCCAGATTGAAAATGTAAATCCAGCTGGAACAAATCTATTTGGATAGAAAGCAGCTATCTGACCTGTATTATACCCGTTGATAGGTAAAATATTTGCTAAAGCATTGACTGCTATGACGCCGATAAAAAGCAGCCAAGTAAGAATTAATTTCATTTCAAGTATTTATTAAACCAATTGATATGTGCATTATGGCGATGTACAATATAACTTGGTACACGGATGCCATGGTTTTGATTTGGATAGATAATCAATTCTGTAGGGATGCCCTCTGATTTAAAGGCTTGATACATTTGCTCTGCACCTATCACTGGTACATTGAAATCTGCCTGGCTTGCCATGAATAATGTTGGGGTTTTGATTTCCTTCACTTTATAGAATGGATAAGACAATGCTTCCCACTTTTTAGGATTTTCCCAAGGCTTGCCAATCTCTTCTTCATATTGCTTAACATATTGATCTGATCCATACACCGACATCATCAATGAACTACCAGCGCCACTTACAGCAGCTTTGAAACGCTTATCTGTAGCAATGGTGTAGTTGGACAAAATTCCACCATAACTCCAACCTGCAATACCAAGTCTGTTTGGATCGGCTATACCTTCCTTAATCAAATAATCAGCCGCGCCAATGATATCTTTCACTTCTTTATTACCCCAGTCTGCGTAAATAGCATTAGTATAAGCAACACCTCTGCCGCTACTACCTCTATAATTAACCGTAGCTACTGCATAACCAGCGGCTGCATAGATTCTAGAAGTCATATCAAAGGAATAATCATCTTGTGCAACTGGACCTCCATGAATAAACAGAATCAATGGTAAATTTTTAGCATTGCTATCTGGTAAATGTAAAATACCAGAAACAACAGTGCCATCAGATGAAACAGATTGAAATCCTTTATGGTAACCTTTTTTCATTTTAGAAACAAATGCATCTTGTAAATGAGTCAGTCGCTTTGTTGTTTTATTTTGATAGCTATAAATTTCATTCGGTGTTTCTAAGTTGCTAAATAATAAAACAACATTTCCTTTATCATTCATATCCATGGAACTAAACACACCCATTTCATTGGTTAATAATTCTGGCTTTTGAGTTTGGATATTAAATTGGACTAAGTTTTGTTTTCTATCATCTTCGATAAGTGATAAAACAGATTGTCCATCTCTTGACCAAACAATAGTTGAAAACCCACGATCGTATTTTTTAGAAACAATAGTTGATTTATTTGTTTTAAAATCATACACACCTAGTTGTGCGATGTCATACATGTCATAATTCTTTTCAGAACTAGATTGTAAAAATGCGATTTTTAAATTATCAGGACTAAATACAGGACTACTATTAGCACCTTTGTAAGTAGTCAATTGTAATGGTGCAGCTTGTTTCGAAAGATGGATTAAGAATATGTCTGTATTTGAATTCTGGTCAGGATTAGCTGTTACATTACTTGAATATGCAATCATGGAATCATCTGAACTGATAGCAACATCTGCTTCATTGTAATTCCCTTTTGTTAAAGTATCTAATTTTTTAGTCGTTATATCAAAAATGTAAAGATGTGTTTTACGATTATCTAAATATCCTTCATAATCTTGTTTAAACTGGTAACGATTAATTTCATAAGGCACTCTGATTTTTGATTTTGCAGTATCTGCATAATTAAAGTCTTTAATGACCATCACCACTTTCTTTCCGCTATTAAACCAGCTATAATCTTCAATCTCTCCTTTTATATCAGAAATTTGAACGCCTTCGCCACCACGACGGTCCATTAAAAACAATTGTGATCCATTGTCTGCCTCTTTTCCCTTAGATAAATACGATATATATTTCCCGTCAGGACTCCATTGGTAATTACCCACACCCTTAGTTTGTTCTGTAAGGGTAATGGTTTCTTTACCATCTGCACTCATCATATACAATTTTGAAACAGATTTATCCTTTGCCACATCAATTTTTGATTGACTATATAAAATCCAGCTTCCTTCTGGTGAAATTTTTGGTCTCGAAACAGATTCTATTTTGTATACATCATTAGGTACTTGCGCAAATACCAAACTGGTAATTAAAAAAGAAAAAATGGATAATAAGAGTTGCTTCTTCATAACTGGCAAAATTTTAGATTTTTAGAAATCTAATTTACTAAATATATACTTGCCTTTAGATGAAAAATGAAAGGCGGTATAGAAATACCGCCCGAATTCAGGATTGCTTGCTTGTATTGAGGACCCTGAAAGTCCATAGTTGTCATGGATGGAGTTGAACCATCGTTAAGGGTTTTGCTGACCCTCGCCTATCCGTTCGGCCACATGACGATAGGACAAAAATAGGGAAATATTCATAAAAGTCTACTAAAATAGTAGACTTTTATGAATAAAACATTGATAAGTACATAATTAATTGATAATGAATCGCTATGATTTACCTTGCCCGGCTATAATTAGTTGTTGATATTGACCCGGCGTGATAGATTCCATTTTTTTAAATAAGCGAACAAAATAATTGACGTCATGGAATCCGCATTCAAATGCGACTGACTTAAGTGTGTTCCTTGGGTTGGCTAATAATTGTTTTGCCAATTTTATCTTTTCAGAAATAATATATTCTAATGGACTTATGCCATATTCTTTTTTAAATGACCTATAAAAAGTCGCCTTGCTCATGCATGCTTTTTCACTCAACACGCCTAATTTTATATCTTCAGTAATATTTGATTTTATAAAACCAGTGATGTATGCCAAAGGGCTAGAATTGGTGTTTTCTTTTGCTTCTCCAATTTGGTCTAATGCAAGCCTATTCTGTGATTGGATAATATTTACAATTAGTTCTTGTAAATTTAAATCCGCTAGAACATCCTTCAAAGGCAGACTACTTGAACATATATTGATAATCTTATTTAACAAGTTTGCAATCTCAATACTATTTTGAAAATGATAATTGTTCTTACTAAAGTTCCAATAGTCATCTCCCATTCTCGGATATTTATCATTTAGGAACGCAAGTGTGTTTTCAATTTTTTGATGATCAATCGCTAGGGCAATACATTGAGTGGGATTGTCTTTGGTTGCCTCTGGGAAATCAATCGTCATCTTTACACCACCAGGTACTAAAACCGTTTCACCAGGTAAATAATCAAAACCAGGATGGTCATATAAATGCATTACTTTTTTACCTCTTAACATGGAGGTCACCACAAAATCATTAAAAGTAAGGGGAACTAATGCGGTCGCCTGATGTGTTTCAAACACATTGAGCTCACATTTTTCCAATGTATAGGCCGTCCTGTTTTCCACCAAAGTCTTTAATGACTTTTCTTGGGTAAGGCCTACTTTGTTAAGTTGTCTTGAATGCCCCATCGGTCAATCTTTAAAATATTGAATGACAAGCGATTAGATATTTGCAAGCAATCGAGATGTCATTTTTGTGCTATAAACTGACTTAAATATACTATAAATTTTAAACAAAACTAAATACTATTACAACCTAAAACGATAAAAGCTATGTCAACAATTGTATCCCGTCCTACTTTTAAACCTAAGTACGACAACTTCATTGGAGGTAAATTTGTTCCTCCTGTAAAAGGCGAATATTTTGATAATGTATCGCCAATCGATGGTAAAGTTTTCACTCAAGCTGCCCGATCAAGTAAAGAAGACATTGATTTGGCATTAGATGCTGCAGAGAAAGCATTTGTAACATGGAGCAAAACATCTCCTACTTACCGAAGTAACTTGTTATTGAAAATCGCACAAGTGATGGAAGATAACTTAGAGTACTTAGCAACAGTTGAGACAATCGACAATGGTAAGGCTTTAAGAGAAACACGTGCTGCTGATTTACCATTATGTATTGACCACTTCCGTTATTTTGCTGGTGTGATTCGTGGCGAAGAAGGTACAATTGCAGAGCATGATGAAACAACAGTAAGCATTGTGCTACATGAACCTATTGGTGTAGTAGGTCAAATTATTCCATGGAACTTCCCATTGTTAATGGCTACTTGGAAAATAGCGCCAGCATTGGCATCTGGATGTTGTACAGTTGTAAAACCAGCTGAACAAACACCAACATCAATTATGTGTTTCTTAGAATTGATTGCTGATATTTTACCAGCGGGTGTATTAAACGTAGTGACTGGTTTTGGTCCTGAAGCAGGAAAGCCTTTAGCAACATCCTCTAGAATTGCTAAAGTTTCGTTTACAGGTGAAACAACAACAGGTCGTTTAATTATGCAATACGCATCTGAGAATTTAATTCCTGTAACAATGGAGTTAGGTGGTAAGTCACCAAACATTTTCTTTGAATCTGTAGGTGATGCCGATGATGAGTTCTTTGATAAAGCAGTTGAAGGTGCGGTGATGTTTGCTTTAAACCAAGGTGAAGTATGTACTTGTCCTTCTAGAATTTTAGTGCATGAAAATATTTATGAAAAATTCATGAAGCGTGTAGTTGAAAGAACAAAAGCAATCAAAGTTGGTCACCCATTAGATGGCTCTGTTATGATGGGTGCACAAGCTTCTAATGATCAATATGAAAAGATTTTATCTTATTTAAAAATTGGTAAGGAAGAAGGTGCCGAAGTATTATGTGGTGGCGAAGCAAATAAATTAGATGGTGAATTATCTACAGGCTACTATATTCAACCAACCATCTTTAAAGGACATAATAAGATGCGCGTTTTCCAAGAAGAAATTTTTGGACCAGTAACAAGTGTGACTACTTTTAAAACAACAGAAGAGGCTTTAGCTATTGCAAATGATACTTTATATGGTTTAGGCGCAGGGGTTTGGACAAGAGATGCGCATGAATTATACCAAGTACCAAGAGGCATACAAGCGGGCCGTGTTTGGGTAAACTGCTACCATGCTTATCCTGCTCATGCTCCATTTGGTGGATACAAAAAATCTGGATTTGGCAGAGAGACACATAAAATGATGTTAAGTCATTATAGACAAACAAAAAATATGTTAATCTCTTATGATAAAAATAAGTTAGGTTTCTTTTAGTAGAAATTATTAACTTCAAATAGTAAAGGGCCTTCTTTAAAATTGAAGGCCCTTTCATTTAACTTTAGAATTATGACAAAAAGAGTATTGGTCACCGAAGCTGCTGCAAAATTAATTGAGACCTTAAAACAAAAACATGGACCATTAATGTTTCATCAAAGTGGCGGATGCTGTGATGGCTCCCAGCCAATGTGTTTTGAGAAAGGAGAATTTAAATTAGGGAGCAGTGATATTCAATTAGGAGAGATAGAAGATTGTGGATTTTATATGAGCAAAGATCAATATGAGTATTGGCAACATACTCAATTAACGATAGATGTCACACCAGGAAGAGGTTCAAGCTTTTCATTAGAAATTCCACTCGGCTTTAGATTTATGGTTCATTCAAAATTATTTACAGAAGAAGAGTTATTAGATCTTGAACCTGTTACCGACTGTTAACAAAAAGAGAGCGCAATGCGCTCTCTTTTTGTTTCAACTTTAAACGTTTGATATTTCTTCTAATGTAATTTTTAAATAAGATTTACTTTAAAAAATCCCCTATCTGAAAAGATAAGGGATCAATATTATTCTTATGGCTGTTTTTATTTTGCAGCCATCTTGAATTCAATCTTGCGGGTATTGCTTGAGGTTGTTTTTGAGGTTACAACCACTTCGGTATTGTATAAGACCCCAGGAACCAAACCGGTAATATTAACTACATTCGATAAAGTAGTAGTTTGAGCAATCTCATTTTTAAAGACTTCGGTATTGTCAGCTAGTCGAATCAATCTAGTTACAATAGAAACACCACTTGTTGGAACCGCAAGTAATCTTACTTCAATTTTTTGAGCAGTACCTACTACGGCAAAAATATTAGTAGCGCCTGGATCAATATCTACTACAACTGCGTTTGCTGCTGTCAAACTTGGCTCAGTAGCTACAGGGGGCGGATTAGGTGTTGGAGGGGTGGGCGTTGGGGAGTCCCCGCCTTTGCTGCAAGCAATAAGGCTTAAGCTAAGTATAGTAATAAAAAGTAGGGTTTTAAACTGCTTCATGTCTTGATTTTGATTATTGAAGATAGCAAAAAAATTATTATACATCTATTTCTTTAAGTAATAATTGAAAGGCCCTAAATAGTATAAATACCTAGATATTAAATTTTATCTACAATGATCTTTATGAATGCACGTATTTCAACAAAAAAGACTCCTACTATTGGTTTTTATATTTACCAATCATTACAATTCAAGGCTTCTTGGACAGTCGTTGGTTTTACAATCATTTACGCAATCTGCCGATTATTATAGCTCCAATCATTTTAACGGAATTCATATAGAATGGCAACTCGAAATAGGCATAAGCACTATTAGCTTGAATCAAGCAACTGAATATTTTTTTACCGCAGGAATTATTCAGCCTACTATTTATCGACACCAACAGAACATGAAGCCGAGTGAATTTGAACCCAAAATTTTAATTCGATATAATGAACCTACTCAGTCAGTGGTATTATCATCTAAGGAATCAGATTTAATAATTTACGGTGTTCAGGTTTTCAATTTATCCGGTGCTTTCCTATTTGGACTTAAGACAAAAATTGCAAGTAGTCATTTGTCAATGTCGATACCTATTTCAAATCAATCAACTGGGATATATTTTGTTCAGGTTCTTTATCTACCAGAAAATATTTCTTCAAATCAACAATTTTGGGTCAAAACTCAAAAAATACTCAAATAATGAAACCTATTATTTTGGTTCTCTTTATTTTAATTAGCATTATTTCAATTTCTCAAAATCATAAGGGTATTGCCTTTCAAGCTATTGCAAGAAATAGTCAGGGAATCGTTATGGGCAATCAAAAAATTCAAATTAGAATAAGCATACTAACAGATACTATTAAAAATAGTATTGTATATCAAGAAATAAAATCAATCACCACGAACCCTCTTGGATTATTTTCTGTTTTGATTGGTGCGGATGAACTTGCAAAAATTAAAACTGAAGGTGTTTTTGATGATATAAAATGGGGAGAAAAGGAACATTTTTTTCGGATTGAAATTGATCCTGAAAATCATTTTCAATTTATTCAAATTGGACAACAAGCAATTAATTATGTTGCTTATGCTTTTACAGCAGATCATATTAAATCCGAAAATATTGAGGGCTTAATCTCAATAGCTCAGGGAGGAACCGGTGTTGCTAATTTAATTTTATTGAAACAAACTATGTTATTAGATAAAGTAAATAATATTGCCGACTCTAATAAATCAATTAGTAAACCAACTAGGATTGCACTTAATACTAAATTAGAAAAGAAAGATACAATTCACCTAAGCAATAGAATCAATCAAAAAGTTAATAAGGGCGATATTAATCAAAAAGAAATAGAGACTGGCTTAGGATTTATACCAATTGAGCTTGACTTTGGAGCGTTTTATGATACTAGTAGACAAGTGGTCATGGCCATCAATGCAGCAACTGCTGTTAATTGGAGGGATACAAGTATTAATAATAAGCATATCTATATTGGGACAAATTCTGCTTTAGTCCCAACTAGGTTAACAGTTTTAAAAAGCGGGATCTATTTTGTGCAGTATGCTATCCAGGCAAGCAATGCATTGATTTCTAATGATGAAATTAGTGTTTGGATTAGACGAAATGGAGCTGCCTTTCCCAATAGTCTAAGGCAAACCCTGACAGGACCAACTGGAACAAAAAATATCCTATCAGGACATGGGCTTATACCCCTTGGGAAGGAGGATTATATAGAACTATTTTTTAGTACCCGTAATATTCATACACAATTGATTAAAACAAACAATTTAAATACGCCATCTAGACCAGCTACACCTAGTGCACAAATTTCTATCATAAGAATTCAATAAGGTTCATTGTATTGGTTTTATACGTGGTTTTTTTAATCTATCCATTCAAATAATTTGTTTTTAAATACAAGCCCGCCTTGTTAACTTTAGTTAGACTAAAAACTAATACTATGCGTCGAATCTTTTATCTGCTATCTTTTGTACTGATTTTAGGTACACAGACATTTGCACAATCTGTTCCCAATCCCAAAAGTCATTTTGGATTTAATATTGGAGACAATTATAAGCTTGCTACTTTCACTGCAACTGAAGCTTATTTAAAAAAAATTGCAGCTAGTTCAAATAAGGTAAAACTTACGTCCATTGGCAATACCGAAGAGGGACGTAATCAATATATGGTCGTAGTATCTAGTCCTGAAAATTTAAAGCAATTACAAAAATATAAATCCATTTCCCAAAAATTAGCTAGGGCGGAAAGCTTAACAGAATCAGATGCAAAGGCATTAGCAGACGAAGGAAAGGCTGTGGTATGGATAGATGGAGGACTACACGCCACTGAAGTTGTAGGTATACACCAATGGATTGAAACATTATATCAACTAATTACACGTACGGATGAAGAGACAAAAAATATTTTAAAAAATACCATTATTTTATTTGTTCATGCAAATCCTGATGGACAAGAATTAGTTTCTAATTGGTATATGCGTCATACTGATACTTTAAAAAGAAGTACATCGGCACTACCAAGATTGTATCAAAAATATATTGGACATGATAATAATCGTGACTTCTTTATGATGAACATGAGTGAGTCAAAGAATATGAGTCGTCAACAATATATTGAGTGGATGCCTCAAATTTTATACAACCACCACCAAACAGGACCAGCGGGAACTGTTGTGGCTGGACCTCCTTATAGAGATCCATTCAACTATGTTTATAATCCATTATTGATAACAAGTTTAGATGCCATGGGTGCTGCAATGAGCAGTCGTTTAAATGCAGAGCAAAAACCTGGTTATACTATGAAAGGTGGATCTGTTTATTCAACTTGGTGGAATGGAGGTTTAAGAACAACTGCTTACTATCATAATATTGTAGGCATATTAACTGAGATTATTGGAAGTCCAACTCCAATGACAATACCATTGGTGCCGCAGCGTTTAATTCCAAATAGCGGCTTGCCATATCCTATCGAGCCGCAGAAATGGTTTTTCAGAAACTCAATTGATTATTCAATCTCCTTAAACTATGCAGTTTTAAATTATGCTGCAAGGTATAAGGATGAAGTGCTATTGAATATGTTTAAAATGGGTAAAGCAGCAATTGATGCAGGTAACAGGGACAACTGGACCCTTTCTCCGAACAAAGTTGAAATGCTGAATGAACAATTAAAAACAGAAAAAAGAAATATTCGGGTGGATAGTATTGCGGCTCAAAATTTTGCAAAAATTTATAAGGCACCAAATTTAAGAGATCCACGTGGTTATATTATTCCTGCAAATCAAAATTCAAGTGCTGTTGCTTTTGTCAATATCTTAATTCAAAGTGGTATTAAAGTACATAAGGCAAGTAATGATTTTGCGGTAGGTGGGAAAAATTATCCGGCAGGGTCTTATATCGTTAGAACCAACCAGGCATTTAGAGCGCATGTTTTAGATATGTTTGATCCACAAGATCATCCGAACGATTTCTTGTATCCTGGTGGTCCTCCAGTACGTCCTTATGATGCAGCAGGATGGACACCAGCCTATACAATGGGTGTAGAGTTTGATAGAATCCTAGACGATTTCAATGGCCCATTTGAAGCCTTGCCTTATGGTCAAACACAAAATCCAAAAAGCAATATTATTGTTACACCAAATAGTGTAACTAAATTTTATACAATTAAATCAACTGACAATAACAGCTTTGTCCTAGTGAATGATTTATTAAAAGCGGGTAAAGCTGTTTATAAAAATAAGCTTGGATTTTATTTGGAAATCGCTGCTTTGACAAATGACAAAGAAGCAATTGCAAATGCGGGCATTACAGCAATTGCTGTTGAAAATATACCAACGGATGCAGTAAAAATTGAAAAATTAAAAATTGGATTATGGGATCGTTATGGTGGCTCAATGCCATCTGGCTGGGTGAGATGGATTTTTGAACAATATCATTTTGATTTTAATTTAATCTATGCAAAAGAAATCAACGCAGGTAATTTAAAAGACAAATACGATGTAATTGTTTTTGTTGATGGCGCAATTCCTTCTGTGCTCGCAGGTACTGCATCTCCATACGAGGAAAAAGAGCCAAGCTTAGAAGAGATACCAGCTGAGTTTCATCCAATGCTTGGAAAAATAACTGCTGATAAGTCAGTTCCTGTTTTAAAAGCATTCATCGAACAAGGTGGATCTGTTATTACAATTGGGTCTAGCGCAAATCTGGCTTACCATTTAAATCTTCCAGTAAAGAATGCAATGGTTGAAATGAATAATGGTAAAGAACGCAGCTTGCCAGGAGAAAAATATTATATTCCAGGAAGTATCTTGCAAGTAGCAGTTAGTTCGGATATTAAATCAAACTGGGGCATGAAAAACAAAGCAGATGTGTACTTTAAAAATAGTCCTGTATTTAAAGTGCAGCCTGATGCAATCGCAAGCGGAAAAATTACGCCACTTGCTTGGTTTGCTTCGGATAAATCATTGAGAAGTGGGTGGGCTTTCGGTCAAGCATATTTACAAGATGGTGTAGCTGCTTTTGAAGCTAAAATTGGCAAAGGAAAGTTATTTGTATACGGTCCAGAAATTACTTTTAGAGGACAAACACATAGTACTTATAAGATGTTGTTTAATCAATTGTACAAATAGTTTTAATTAAATAATTTTTTAGATCTTAGACAAATAAAAAAGGAGCTACAATTGTAGCTCCTTTTTTATTTTATCCACTTAGTTATTTGAATCTTTAATTTGTATCAAAATTAATTCATCTATAATTAATTACCCAAATGGTTGCTCGATAGAAATACTTTGCTTCGAAAAATAATGAGGCCCATCTTCTGCGATATACAAACAGTCTTCTAAACGAATACCAAATTCACCTGGAATAGAAATAGTTGGCTCATTGCTAAAGCACATGCCAACTGCCATTGGCGTCTTATTGCCTTTTACAAAGTTAGTCCACTCGTGTCCCTCTAATCCAATACCATGACCCGTCCTATGAGGCAATCCTGGTAGTTTATAATTTTTATTAAACCCAGCTTTTTCGATCACTGCTCTTGCTGCAGCATCAACAACTTCACAAGGGGCTCCAATTTTGATGGCTGCAAATGCTGCATTCTGTGCTTCTAATTCAATATTCCAAACATCGGTTTGTCTTTGTGTTGGTTTGCCAACCACGATCGTTCTTGTGATATCAGACGCATAACCTTCTACACTTGTTCCACCATCCACCATCACAATATCTCCTTCTTGTATCATTTGTGGCATGCTACTTCCGTGTGGCAATGCGGAATACTTCCCTACTTGTACAGAAGCTCCACCACTATAACCTAGCTTTCTAAATGCGGCACTAATATTGCCACTAAATTCAGATTGAGACATACCTGGACGAATCGTTGCAAATGCTGCTTGGTATGCTTTAACAGTAATGTCACTTGAATATTGCATCAATGCTATTTCTGCTTTTGTCTTGTACATTCTACAACCAGCGGTGACTGGCGTTGCGTCCACTATATCAAAGCCAGCGGCAACTTTTTTCACGCCGTCAGCAATGAAAAAACGAACACGTTCTTCCATACCAATTCTTTTATGTGTAAAGCCTCTGTCTTTTACAATAGAAAAAATCAATGCATAAGGACTCTCGTGCTCTTCCCAACATCTTACTTCGCTACCAAAAACAGGATTCAAAATTTCCATCGCCCTATCTTCTTCAAATTTAGGACATACGTATGCGATTGCACCTTTTACAGGTATCACCACACCGAATGTTCTTTCACTTTGTCCCCAACGCATACCAGTAAAATAAAAACAAGAAGCAGTGCCCTCTAAAAAAATGGCATCGATTTTTTCTTTAGCCATGATTTCTTGTGCCTTTGCAATTCTTTGCTTGCGCTCATCCACTGTAATTGGCACTACACCTTCTTTCATTGGTGCTAAATCAATGATTGATTTTGGTAATGCGCTATTATTTTCACCAGCAATTAATTTAGTACTTAATCCCAGTCCTCCTGCAGATAAAAAAGCAGTGCTTAAAAATTTTCTTCGGTTCTGACTCATCTTAAACTTATTTAAATAATTATTTGTTGATTCAAATATAAACTCTTTTGATTTCGATTACCAAGCTATCCCATAGTCCTCTCCATGGTTTGAGCTTCCACCCCACATTGAACCATGCTTCCAATCAAACAAGATGGCATTGATTGGTCCACTTGTACGGTCATCAAAACTTAAGCTATAACCTCTTGCTCTTAATTCTTTACGCACCCACTCAGACACATTATCATGTAACAATAAACTTCCAGCTCTTGGTTTTCTGTCTGCCACTTTCGTGCCACCTAAAGAAAGCCAAAGTTGATTGGTATTGATATTCGCAGCTTCGGAAGCTTCTTGTACTGTCATACCAAACTCAACGATATTTAAAAAGAATTGTAATAAATTTTGATCTTGTGTATCACCACCTTGAACACCAAATGCCATGAATGGCTTGCCGTCTTTCATCGCAATACTTGGCGTCAATGTGACTCTAGGTCTTTTGCCAGGAGCCACTACATTGAAAGGATTTTGCGCAGAATCCAAAACAAAACTTTGCATACGCTGACTCATGCCCACACCTGTATTACCCGCTATCGTTGCAGGTAACCAACCACCACTTGGCGTAATTGATACCACCCAGCCTTCTTTATCAGCAGCTTCTACAGTCGTTGTACCTCTCCATAAACGATCCATATAAGCTGTATCGATAGGCAATTTATTATTCGGGCTTAATGCAGCTACTGTTCTTAAATCATGCGCTGGCGCAAAACCTGTTTTAGTTTTTCCAGTATCCATAGCTGGTTGAAAACCTTTTGCTTTAATTAAATCAAGATAAGGATTTGTTTTTCCTTCAAATGGATAAGGATCTCCAGGACCCGCATTGCCATTATTCATTGACATATTAATTTCTCCAGCTCTTTGCTTTGCATAAGCTTTACTCAACAAACCTTCCATTGGTTGGTTATTAGAAAACTTAGGGTCGCCATAATAAAAATCACGATCTGCAAAACTCAAATTCATTGCTTGATAAATAGTATGGATATAATCCGTAGAATTATAGCCCATTTTTTTCAAGTCAAAATTTTCTAAAATATTTAATGCTTGTAATAAAGATGGGCCTTGTGTCCAAGCTTGTAATTTGTAAACATCAATTCCTTTGTAGTTCACCATGCTTGGCGCTTCTTCTGTTGGTCTCCAATTTTTTAAATCCTCTTTAGTGATTAAACCACCTTGTTCTTGAGCACCTCTTACAAACTCGTCTGCAATATCTCCTTTGTAAAAACGATCATAGGCAGCCCAGATAGCTTCCTTACGAGACTTTCCTTTTTTCAAAGCATCTTGTTCTGCATCTACCATTTTTTGTAAAGTGTTCAATAAATCTTTTTGAACAAATATTTCACCCGCTTCTGGCGCTTCGCGTTTTCCACCTAAATGCGGCAACAATACTTTTTTACTATATGGCCACGTTTTTATTAAAGCTTTACCACGCTCGATACTATTTGCAGTTTGTGCATCAATAGGATAACCGGCAGCTAAATTCATGGCAGGCGCTAATACATCTTTTAAACTCATTGTACCGTAATTCGCCAACATCAAGCAAATGCCACCTGGTGTACCAGGCGTTGTAGCTGCTAATGGTCCGTATTCTGGAGGAAAACCAAAGCCCTTGCTTTTAAAGAATTCTGGTGTGGCACCAGTTGGCGCAAATCCCATTGCACTTATGGCAATCACTTTCTTTGTGTTGGGATTATATATTAAAGCCTGCGTCTCTCCACCCCAACTTAATACATCCCACATAGTACAAGTAGCTGCTAGCATTGCACAAGCTGCATCAACAGCATTGCCGCCTTTTTGGAAGACCATCGATCCAGCAGTTGCTGCTAACGGTTTGCCTGTTATTGCAACCCAGTCCTTTCCGTGTAATGGTGGTTTTTGAGTTTGTTGTGCTTTTACTTGACTTACAAAAAGTCCTGTGAATAGAAATGCTACTATATACTTTTTCATAGTTGAATAATTGGTCCAATGAAAATACATTTTTTAGGCTAGATAAATTTATAAGGAAGTACAAATAGGATGTATAAAGTGGAAAGTATAAATCAGCATTCACAAGACGTTAGAAAAAAAGGGTGCAATTCCTAAAAAACAATAAAAAATCAAAAAAATATCAAAAAAAAATTTGGTAAATGTTAAAATGATATCTAATAGACTATCTTTCAACATAATAGGACAAACTTTTTAAATAAATATGGAAATTGTTAAACAAAATAATTTGAGCTAAACAATTGATAGACTGATACATAGGAAAATTCAATGATTAAACACGGACTTTGAGTGTTTTTAGTTTTAACATTTATTGGCAAGTATTAGCAAACAATTATAATAAATTGATGTTAATTACTAACGATTGTTCAACCAAGTTCACCAAATCTCCACAATATGGATTCTTTATTTCTATTAGACGCAACTACAGTGATTGCAAAAACGGACTACGTTTCGTTTACATTCTTTGTAGGCACAATGGCCATGATGGCCGCTTCGGTATTTTTCTTTTTTGAATTGAACAACACAAGTGCAGAGTGGCGCACCTCGGTATTAGTATCGGGTTTGATCACTTTTATTGCTGCTGTTCACTATTACTACATGCGTAGTTATTACGCAGAGACACATGACTCTCCAACTTTCTTCCGTTACGTTGATTGGTTGTTGACTGTGCCTTTGATGTGTGTTGAGTTCTACTTAATCACTAAGAAAGCAGGTGGTACAACTAATTTGTTATGGAAAATGATCCTTGCTTCTGTTGTTATGTTAGTAACAGGATACATGGGTGAAGCTGGTTTAGGTAACGCAACTATATGGGGAACTGTAAGTGCGCTTGCTTATTTCTACATTGTATATGAAGTATGGATGGGTGATGTTAAAAAATTAGCAACAAGTGCTGGTACTGCTGTTGCCTCTGCTAACAAAGCATTAGGCTGGTTCATTTTAGTTGGTTGGGCTATCTATCCTCTAGGATATTTAATCGGAACAGCAGATGGACAATGGTATGCTGGATTTGCAAATATTGGATTGGATATGAATATTGTTTACAACATCGGTGATGCAGTAAACAAAATCGGATTCGGTCTTGTAATTTATGCATTGAGCAGAAAAGCTGCTTAATTCATTATCTTTAGAGGGCGAGTTAATTAACTCGCCCTTTTTTTATGCCTATACCTATGCAAATTCAACTTAGACAACTTTTATTACTCGTTGGATTTTTACTTGCACTACTACACACTTGGTTCCCTATTTCAGCTAGCAACCAATTAATTGTCTTATTTGTTACCCTGTTTACTTTAGGGATTCCACATGGTGCATTAGATTTTTACATCGACAAAAAAGTCAATCGAGCTTCTGGCATAAAACACAAATACTTCTTTTTGTTAAAGTATTTTTTGAATATGATCGCCTATGCTTTAGTCTGGTATTTTTTACCTACCATCGCTATTGTAATTTTTATTGGATTAACCGCATTTCATTTTGGGGAAATTGATTGGCTTGGAAAAAGCTATACAGGTATTCACAAACTAGTATATAGCTTACTCGGGCTAAGTTGGATTTTATTTTTATTAAGTAAAAACATTCATACGGCGATCGACGTTTTTGTTTTACTAGGTCAGTCGAAAATGCAGGCAGCGGAGTACATTGATATTGCAAAAATTATTTTGCCGATTGCACAAGCAGCACTTGTAATAATACATGTGGTTTTATTCTTTTCTAGTCGATACTTTTTTTCAGATAATAAACAGTTCTTTTTTGCTGTGATGCAGATAGGTTGTTTGACTATATTAAATATGCTTTTACCGCTTTGGTTATGTTTTAGTTTTTATTTTGGACTATGGCACTCAATTTTATCTTTTGATAAAATAAGACAAGAGTTTGGTATGAAAAATACGGTTCGGGGGTGGTTTGCTCTTTTAAGTAAAGCAACACCCTATGCATTTGCAGCATGGACAGGAATTGTCGTATTTATTATTTGGTCTTTAAAAAGCTGGGATATAAAAGAAATTTTACCGCTATTATTTATTGGCATTGCAGTATTGGCACTGCCGCACTTACAAGTATTTACAAAATTAAAGCTGGACCCTTCTAAATAGGCTTCATTAATATAGGAGCAAATTGCTTTTGCCAAATCTTATAGCCCTTTGCATTCATGTGTAATTTATCGGCTATAAATATATCCTTTAACACTTCTTTGTTCTCGTCTAACATACCACTATGCACATCCAAAAACTGTAGGTTTTTTTGGGTAGAGATGTAAGCCTTTACCAATTTATTTGCCTCTATAAACTTTGACTCTAAATGCCATCTAGCAATACTAGGTTTAATAGAAACAAATACAATTTTGGTTGACTTTGGCAACTTATTTAATAAGATGCCATGCAGGGTTTTAAATCTTTCCAAAACAGTTGCTGGACTTACTGTATCTACATCAGCGATATCATTTTCACCACAATAAATAAAAACTTGCTTTGGTTGGTATTGAATGATTGCCTCATCAGCAAAGTAAATTAAATCAACCAAAGTGGATCCACCAAAGCCCCTATTGATAATTGGGTAGCCGGGAAAATACATGGCCACGTCTTTCCATTTTGTAAAAGAGGAACTTCCAGCAAAAACAATTTGCCCTTTTGGCGGCATCACAATACTATCCGACTTCTTAAATTGTTCAACTTCTTTTTTAAATGGTTGGGCAAATAAAGTGCAACTATTTAAAAAGTAAAAGGCAATTACGGTCGTTAATAGTTTATTCATACATTCTACTGATAATCAGATTCATTATAATCATCCTCTTCTAATCCAAAACTTCCAAGGTTCATCATGCTACTCATTAAATCATTAAACTCAATCTTTCCATCAATCATTTTTTTGTTAATCAAAGAGAAAGCGGCTAGACCATGTAAAACAAATTCCATCAATAAAGCAGATTGTTTATCGTTAACCTGAGGGTAGTACTTTTTAACAAGGCCAAATAATCCATCAACTTTATAGAGCGCAACCACTTTGTCGGCGTCTTTCATGTCCAACATTAGGTTTAAATGATTACCGGCATCAAACCACCCAGTTATTACTTTATATGGATTATCTAAGGCCTTTTCTTCGCCTTTTTTGTTGACCATCTTTTTCTTCTTCAGTAATTCAGGGTTCGGGAAGTATTCGATGAACTGAGACCGGATAGACTTATTCAATAAATTCAATGCAACTTCGTAAGGACCTTCTTGTTCCCCTTCGTATACCAATTCAATTTTCCCAGTGATCGATGGGATGATGCCCATTAAATCACTGATCCAAACATAAGTATGTTTTTCATTGTGTATAATCGCGCGACGCTCAGCAGAACTAATTGCATTTTCAAAAGCAGCAATCGTTAGACGTGCGCTCACACCACTTTTCTTATCTACAAATTCATTAGACCTTGCCTCAAAAGAGACTTGTTCAATCAAACGCTTTATTAGATCACTGATATCAACCCTTTGTTTTTGCACTTCTAAAATAGCTGCTTCTTGCTCTGTAATCGCTAAAGAAGTTTCGAGTGTCTTTGGATAGTGGGTTAAAATTTGGCTTTCGATCCTATCTTTTAATGGAGTTACTATACTTCCTCTATTGGTATAGTCTTCTGGATTAGCCGTGAATACAAATAAAATATCCAAAGGCATGCGTAATTTAAATCCACGAATTTGAATATCGCCTTCTTGTAAGATATTAAACAAAGACACCTGAATCCTTGCTTGCAAATCAGGCAATTCATTGATAACGAAAATGCAACGATTACTTCTTGGAATAATACCATAGTGAATTACCTTCTCGTCCGAAAAACTCAATTTTAAATTTGCTGCCTTGATTGGATCAATATCGCCAATTAAATCTGCGACACTTACATCGGGTGTTGCTAGTTTTTCTCCGTAACGTTCAGAGCGGTGCAGCCACTGTATTGGTGTATCATCACCGTGTTCTGCAATTAAATCTTTTGCAAACTTACTCAATGGTTTCAATGGATCGTCATTTACTTCGCTACCCATAATGACTGGAATATACTCGTCTAATAAATCCGTCATTTGACGCGCCATTCTAGTTTTTGCTTGACCTCTTAAACCTAAAAACAAAATATTATGTCTGCTTAATAAAGCACGCTCCGTATCTGGTATAACCGTGTCCTCATATCCAAGAATACCCGTGAATGGGTTTTCTTTATTTTGCAGACAGTTAATAAGATTATCTCTAACCTCGTCTTTGATGGATTTTGATTGATAGCCTGATGCAACCAGTTTGCCAAGCGTGTTTATTTTTTCTATGGGGGTTGTTTTAACAACTTCTTTTTTTGCTACCGTTTCTTTTTTATTAGCCACTTCTGTATTTTTAACTGTTTCTTTTTAATTTAATATACTGTTTTTCTTTTGCCACTTTCAAAGTCATTAAAGATAAAACTTCCAAGCTTGTCAAGAGAAGCAAAAAATGCTTTTCCATGATTCATTTCTGTAAACTCTTCTACAAATTTTTGCAGATAAGGATCTGCTGCAATCATAAAAGTAGTAATTGGAATTTTTAATTTCTTACACTGCGCTGCCAAATTTAAACAACGATTCACCACTTTTCTATCTAGACCAAAACTATTCTTATAATATTTAGAACCGATTTTTAAACAGGTTGGCTTACCATCCGTGATCATGAAGATTTGTTTATTGGGATTTTTTCGACGGCGCAATAAATCCATCGCCAATTCTAAACCGGCCACCGTGTTGGTGTGATAGGGCCCTACTTGTAAATAAGGAAGGTCTTTAATTTCTATGCTCCAAGCATCGTTTCCAAATACAACGATATCAATCGTGTCTTTTGGGTATTTTGTTGTAATTAATTCACATAAAGCCATGGCTACTTTTTTTGCCGGCGTAATCCTGTCTTCTCCATATAAAATCATTGAATGAGAAATGTCAATCATTAAAACTGTTGATGTTTGCGTTTTAAAATCACTTTCACGAATCAATAAGTCGTTTTCGTGCATCGTGAAATTTTCAACCCCATGATTGATCTGTGCATTACGAATACTTTCGGTAAAATCTACTTGATCTATATTGTCTCCAAACTGAAAAGCCCTTGTGTCTGGACTCAATTCGGCGCTTGGACCTGTTTTATTGGTTTGGTGATTCCCCTTGCTGCCCTTTTTTAATTTACCAAAGATGTCTTCCAGGCTCTTTTTACGAATGGTTTGCTCGGTTTTAGAAGTGATCTTAAAAGTTCCGTCAGGCCCATTCTCCTTTAAGTAGCCATTTTCCTTTAAATCTTCTATGAAATCACCCATTCCGTAGTCGTCATTGGTGAATTTATGCTTTCGGTCTAACTGATTTAGCCAATCCAGGGCTTCGGTTGCATCCCCATTGGTATAATTCAATAGCTCAGTGAACAGATCGAGCATCTGCTCGAACATGCTTTTCTTATTTTCGCCAGCCTTAAACGGGGTAAACTGAAATCCAATCATAATAGCTACAAATTAGCGATTTAGTAACCAAAATAGTTACGAATTGAGGATATTTGATATTATTCTCAATTCGCGATTTGTAAATTTATTTGGAAAATCGTAATTTTGAAACATGAAAACCCATAAAGGCATCCGACCTCAAGACATCGTCCTATTGCTGAAAATTTTTTGTTTAGGGGAGGAGGAATGGCTGAATAAGGACCTTTCTAAGCAATTATTCATCAGTCAATCCGAAATTTCAGAGTCATTGAACCGTTCTGTCTATGCAGGTTTAATTGGAACGGACAAGAAAACGATTCAGAAACCAGCTTTATTTGGGCTATTGGTTTATGGGCTAAAGTATATTTTCCCGGTTCAGGCAGGCACATTGGCAAAAGGTATCCCTACTGCCGCGACCGCACCTATTTTAAGAGATGACTTTCCAAATGAAAATACCCTTGTTTGGCCAGATCCTAAAGTAGAGACCAGGGGCTTATTGATAGAACCGCTCTATCCGAAAGTGATTGAAGCGGTAAAATTAGATCCAATGTTATACGACTTATTAGCGCTTGCTGATACATTTAGAGTAGGGAATGAAAAAGAAGTTGCAAGAGCAAAAGAATTACTAAGCAATATATTTGGGCAAGGAGATGATTATATTAGCTGTTAAAAAAAGACCATTTCGCAATAATTATAACCCTTATTTGATTCAATCCATATACACTTAAGCTGGAATAAAATATTCTGAATAAAGCTTAAGCAAATTTTGAAAGCTATATAACAAACCTTTTGGAGAACAATAACTATGTTTAAACTTTTGTTTGACTTGAACATGAAGCCAAGAAGCTAGTTCAATACCTATATCAGATCTTGGATCTATTTTTCCAAATTCAATATTTGCGCCCTTTTCTCTAAGAATAGCTAAAGCTTCTTGGTATAAAGCCAAAAGTGCTTGGGGTTTTAAACGAAACAGATTGTACAAATGAAAAATATCAAAGACTAAATAATGAATATACTTTTGTCCAGCAGCACTAAGGCCGCCATTCATTTGTAAAAACTGAATGGATTGATCCGCATCAATTGCAACAGCTGCTACCATGCCCTGAAATGGATGGATCGTTTTTAGTTTAATTAAATTAGAACTCGCTATAAACCGACCTTCGAAATTTTCATTTAAATAACTAAGCTGAATTTTTCCCTTCACTTCTGTTAGTGAACTAGATTCAATAAATAATTCAAGGTCTTTCTTAGACTGAACTAAGTCCTTTTTATTGCTTTGGTTGGTTGCGTACATGGCATGATTGAATTTAAATTCTTAAATAAATCAGACCAAGAAAAATGATAAAGGGAATTACGTTTGTTTTTTGACAGTAAGTCCTCATCTATTTTACCACCGCGGAGTTCGACTCTCTCGGTTGGCAGCCATTTAAGGCTTCTTG
>CAZLKW010000016.1:0-35687 GCA_964560215.1 uncultured Sediminibacterium sp.
AGCACCTGCTAAAAAAGTAGTAGCAAAAAAAGCAACTCCTGCTAAAAAGAAGACGGCTCCTAAAAAAGCAGTAGCCAAAAAAGCACCTGCTAAAAAAGTGGTTGCTAAAAAAGCAACTCCTGCTAAAAAGAAGACGGCTCCTAAAAAAGCAGTAGCAAAAAAAGCACCTGCTAAAAAAGTGGTTGCTAAAAAAGCAACTCCTGCTAAAAAGAAGACGGCTCCTAAAAAAGCAGTAGCGCCATTAGCAGCACCTGTTGTTGCGCCAACTGAAAATACAGTAGTTGCTCCTACTCTTTTTGAAGCACCTAACACGGACAACAATCCAACTGCTTAATTAAATTAGCTTTATATAAATCCCGCTTTATGCGGGATTTTTTATTTCAACTCAAAATAAAAACTATGCGCAAAATTCTTGTATTGCTAGTATTTCCATTTTTTGCTTTTTCTCAAAACGGAAGCATTGCAGAGAAAACAAAGAATATGGAATTACGCAAAGGATTCTTTGACTACTACTGGGACAATACCAATGGTAAAATTTTTTTAGTTGTAGATAAATTAAATATACCATTTTTATACGTTAACTCCTTACCTGCCGGTTTAGGGTCTAATGATATTGGACTGGACAGAGGTCAATTAGGTGATTCAAGAATTGTATATTTCAATCGAGTTGGTAAAAAAATATTTTTAACGCAGCCGAATTTAGATTACCGAGCAGTAACAAAAGACCTAAGAGAGCAAAAAGCTGTTGACCAATCTTTTGCACAATCTGTCTTATTCAATTTTACGATAGAAGCGGAAGATTCAAATACAAATAACCCCTCTGAAAATAAAGTATTAATAGATGTAACCAGCTTTTTATTGAGAGATGCACATGGCGTTGTTGAAAAAATAAAGCGTGCTAGACAAGGTAGTTATACCATCAGCGAAGGCAGGTCTGCCATTTATATTCAGAACACAAAGAATTTTCCAAAAAATGCAGAATTCGAAGCAACCATCACTTTTGTTGGCGGTGCAGATGCAGGCAGATTGGTTCAATCTGTTACACCTTCTGCAGAAGCAATCACAGTTAGAATGCATCATAGTTTTGTGGAACTACCAGACAATAACTTTACTCCAAGAAAATACGATATAAGAAGTGGGTATTTTGGTACAAGCTTTTTTGATTATAGTTCTGATATTAGTGAGCCCATTCAACAGATGGTCATCAATAAACATCGTTTACAGAAAAAAGATCCAACTGCAGCAGTGAGCGAAGCAGTAAAACCAATTATTTATTACTTAGACAATGGAACACCAGAACCAATAAGATCTGCATTACTAGAAGGCGGAAGATGGTGGAACCAAGCTTTCGAAGCAGCGGGTTATAAAAATGCATTTCAATTATATATCCTTCCTGACTCTGCGGATCCAATGGATATTCGTTACAATATGATCAACTGGGTTCACCGTTCTACAAGAGGTTGGAGTTATGGCGCATCCGTTGTGGATCCAAGAACAGGCGAAATAATCAAAGGACAGGTATCATTAGGTTCTTTAAGAGTAAGACAAGATTACTTAATTTTTGCTGCACTCTTATCTCCTTATTTAGATGGGAAACCAGTCTCCGAAGAAATGAGAAAGGCTGCAATCCATAGACTAAGACAACTTTCTGCGCATGAGATTGGACATACATTAGGATTGCAACACAATTACGCATCTAGCTATAATGATAGAGCTTCTGTGATGGACTACCCTCATCCAAATATTTTTGTAAATGAGAAAGGTGCAATGGATTTTTCTAAAATCTATACAGATGAAATTGGACTTTGGGATAAAAGAGCCATCACTTATGGCTACCAAGATTTTCCAAAAGGAACAAATGAGTCTAAAGCTCTTAATGATTTATTAGAAGAAAATTCAAAAAATGGATGGTTATTTATTGCAGATGCAGATGCAAGAGCAGCCGGTGGTATGCACCCTAGCGCACATCTTTGGGACAATCAACCTGATGCAGTAGAGGGCTTAATGCAAACTTTTGCTGTTCGTAATAAAGCGATGCAGCAGTTTGGAGAAGATGCTGTCAAAGTGGGTACACCCCTTGCACAATTAGAAGACGCATTAGTGCCAGTGTATAATTACCATCGTTATCAATATGAAGCTGTCACTAAATTGATCGGTGGTGTGAATTATCAGTATAGTGTTAGAGGAGACAAAAATCAAATTCAACCAACTATTCTTTCAAATGCAATTCAGCAAAAAGCGCTAGATGCAGCACTTGCCTGTTTAACGCCTAGCTTCTTATCTATTCCTGAAAATATTTTACAATTGATTCCTCCAAGACCTCCAATGTATTATGGTGTAGGTGAGTTGTTTACTAAAAGAACCGGTTTAAGTTTTGATGCACTTTCTCCTGCCGAAGCTTTAGTTGATTTTGAATTATCATTTTTATTCAACGCTGAAAGAGCCAATCGATTGGTACAAAATAAAGCAAGAGCAGGTAGTATTGGATGGGACCATGTCTTAGATGCCATTTTAGATAAAACATGGTATGCGCCATCTGTAGCTGGCCTAGCGGGATCTGTTCAACTACAAACCCAACAACAAACATTAAGTTGGTTGATTGGATTGAGTCAAAGCAGTGACGCTAATTTCGAAGTAAGAAGTATTTGTGCAAATAGATTAAATAAATTGAAAACTAAATTAACAAGTTTGTCAATTAGCAATCCAAAACTTCAAGCGCATTATCAATATGCAATCAACAGAATCAATGATCCTGCGAAAATCACGCTTCCTAAACAAGTAGTCATTCCTCCAGGTGCACCAATTGGTTGCGACAATTAACTACAAAAAAGCCCGATCAAATGATCGGGCTTTTTTAAAATATACTTAGTATGGACTTACGCCAACATACGTAATGGTTCTTCTAATAAACTCTTAAGTGTTTGTAAGAACGCTGCTCCAGTTGCACCATCTACCACACGGTGATCGCAACTTAAAGTCACATTCATTACATTACCTGGTACAATTTGACCATTCTTTACAATTGGCTCTTGTGCAATACCTCCCACTGCTAAAATACAAGCATCTGGAGGATTGATAATTGCCGTAAATGAATCAATACCAAACATACCTAAATTGGAAATAGTAAATGTACTTCCTTCCCAATCTGCAGGTTGTAATTTTTTATCTTTTGCTTTCTTCGCAAACTCTTTTACAGTGCCGCTAATTTGAGACAATGATAAGCCGTCAGCAAAACGCAATACAGGCACTAATAAACCTTCATCAACTGCTACAGCAATACCAATATTTACATGATGATTTTCTCTGATGAAATCGCCCATCCAACTGCTATTCACTTTTGGATGTTGCTTCAATGACAATGCAGTTGCTTTCACAATCATGTCATTAAAACTAATCTTAGTCGTTGCATTTTCATTCAATAAAGTACGTGCTTTAATTGCAGCGTCCATATTGATTTTCATTGTTAAATAAAAATGCGGTGCAGTAAATAAACTTTCGCTTAAACGCTTCGCAATTACTTTACGCATTTGAGATACTGGTGTATCTACAAAACTTACTGTACCAGCTGGGATAGATGCAGCCATTGAAGGTGCAGCAGCTTGTGCAGTTGGTGCAGCTGCTCCTGGTGTATAATTTTCTAAATCTGTTCTTGTAATTCTTCCGTGCTCTCCTGTACCTTTTACATATTTTAAATCAATGCCTTTTTCTTTTGCAATTTTCTTTGCTAAAGGTGAAGCAAAAATTCTTCCTTCATTCACAACTTGAGTAGTAGATGATGGATTAACTGTAGCTGGTGCAGATGCTGCCGGAGTTGCTATTGGAGCTGCAGCTTGTGTTGGCGCTGGTGCTGATGCTGCACTTGAAGCGCCGCCCTTTAACCCAGCAACAATTGGTGCGATATCTAAACCTTGTTGTCCAATGATACAAAGTAAATCGTTTACTAAAATTTTCTCGCCAGCTTGGGCACCTTGGTATAATAAAATGCCATCCTTGTAAGACTCCAATTCCATGGTTGCCTTATCTGTTTCAATATCTGCTAATACTTCGCCTTTTTTAACGGTGTCGCCTACTTTTTTCTGCCAACCTGCTATTACGCCTTCTGTCATCGTATCACTCAAACGTGGCATCAATACCACTTCTTCCATTGTTGAAAAATCCACCGCATTTGCAGCTGGCGCAGCTGTTGCAACTGGAGCTGCTGATGGTGCAGTTTCAATTGGAGCTGGTGCAGTTGCCGCACCTGTATTTTGAGCAATCAAAGCAGATACATCTTCCCCTGCTTTTCCAAAAATGGCTAATAAATCGTTTACTTGTAATTTGCCACCACGAGGTGTACCAATATGCAATAAAACGCCATCTTGGTAGCTCTCCAATTCCATGGTTGCTTTATCCGTTTCTATTTCTGCTAATAAGTCTCCTTTTTTAACGGTATCCCCCACATTCTTGTGCCAAGCCGCTATTACACCCTCAGTCATGGTGTCACTTAAACGGGGCATTAATATTACTTCTGCCATAGGTAAAAAGCTAATTTGTAATTGAGTCGTGAAATTACACTAAAAATGTATTTTTTCCCACCGAAAAAGGCAATTTTATAGCAAAACAGGGCAAATTAAGGCATATCAAAGTAAAATCTGATAGACTATTGACCTTGTGCTAAACTATAGGCTTTTTTATCTCCCCACATGTTCAATACTTCTAGGGAGCTAATTTGAAAATCCTTAGACAAATTGGTGTACAATTCGATGATATCCGATTGATTTAGCCCTGTTGTTGCATCGGTTTCAAAACGTACACGATATTGATTCACTAAATTGGTATAAACAGAGCCGGTTGGCCAAACTTGAGTACCCCTGTTTGATATTGTCACCAACTTTAACCCGGCTTTTTCATGCTTAATAGCTACATCTCCTATTTCCTTTGGCTGTAATGTTGACTCTACAAAAAAATCAGCGCCAACAATTTTATGTGCTTCTTTTGTTGAACTTAATAACATTGGATTTTTCGATATCGCGCTATTCGTTGGAACAAAATCAAAATTTTGTAATGCAGGTCTAGGATTATGCTTTGGTTGTTTGCCAAAATTATCAATGATGGCTTGTGCAAAAACAGTTGTGTTTACAGAAGGAATTGACTTATCTCCAAAGTCACCTGTATGCACACCAGACTCTAAAGTGTATAACAATGCATTCTCAATCATTACTGCTTTTTCCATCAATCCTAAATGACGTAACATATTCAATCCACTTAACAATAGAGAAGTAGGATTGGCAATATTTTTTCCTGCAATATCTGGTGCTGTTCCATGTACTGCTTCAAAAATAGAGATATGATGTCCAATATTTGAAGATGGCGCAAATCCAAGCCCACCAACTAATCCAGCGCACAAATCACTAACAATATCTCCCTGCAAATTAGTCAATACAACCACATCAAATAAATCTGGACGGCTCACTAATTTCATACATAAATCATCCACTATAACATCGTCTGATTTTAGGTTTGGATATTCTTTTGCTATTTCATAAAACACTTCCAAGAATAAACCATCCGTTAATTTCATGATGTTTGCTTTATGACCGCAAGTAATTCTTTTTGCTCCTTTTTTCTGAGCCATTTCAAATGCATATCGAATTACTTGTTCACTTCCGCCTCTTGTTATAAATCTTCTAGCGATTGCCACATCTTGCGTTAACATATGTTCAATTCCACCATAAGTATCTTCGATGTTCTCACGCACAATTGTTAAGTCAATATTCACTCCTGCTTTACTAAAAACAGTATCCACCCCACTTAAGGTTTGAAACTTTCTATCGTTCGCGTAAGTGTTCCAAGTTTTTCTAGCTGTTACGTTTACACTTTTAACACCCTTACCCTTAGGTGTTTCCATTGGCCCTTTAAAAAGAATGCCTAAGTTTTCGATCGCCTCTTTTGCCTCAGGCGTCATACCTGTATTAAAGCCTTTGTCAAAAACCCATTTTCCCATATCCACATACTGGTATTCCAAAGGCAATTTAGCTGCATTAAATATGCCAATTACTGCTTCCATAATTTCTGGACCGATTCCATCACCTTTTGCTACAGCTATCTTCATTTTAGTCAGTTTTTTATGTAAAAAATGGGGTTAAACGTACTTTTTGCAATCGTTGCCGCGAAGTTACATGAGTTCAAGTTGATGAAAAAAAATTAGCTCCTTTTTTTAGGTAAGCAGCCTAAATTTTTCCTAATTTTATTCTGCAGTATTCTCTGCGGCTCATTTTTGATCAACAAGGTCATGATTTCTACTATATCAGAAGGCATCGAAGTAAGTGTTGAAACCTTTTACCAAAAAGATTATAGCAATCCATTGCAGCAAGACTTTATGTTTGCTTATAGAATTACTATAGAAAATCATAATTCATTTCCTGTTAAATTATTGCGTCGTTTTTGGGAAATTTTTGACAGCAATGGCGAACATAGAGTAGTCGAAGGAGAAGGCGTTGTAGGGGTTCAACCTTTAATTATGCCAGGCAAGCAATATCAATATGTAAGTGGCTGTAATTTAAAAACTGAATTAGGTAAAATGCAAGGTTATTATAGCATGGAGAATGTAGAAAATAGAGATGCTTTACAAGTGAAAATTCCAGCATTTAAAATGACTGCTCCAACAAAACTTAACTAAGCTTGACAAAAATAATTACTTCTAAAAATCAATTTCAGCTTCATTAAAAATGGTCATTGCAGGCATTTTTAACAATGCATTCAAGTCGCTTTTTGATTCTTTCTTTTGGTTATCCATGTAAGATTTTACAATTAGATACCCTATATACTTTCCTACATTTCCTGGAATATCTTCCCCAAAATAATCATTGTAAGGTGATTCGGTTAATATTGCTTTTGCGATACTGGGATCCACAGAAAAGAGTCTGTTTTGGCTAGACAAGAAGCTCCAAATATCACCCGTATTTTCTTTGATCGCTTTCATTTGATTAGCTGTATAGCCCATCAATAAAGTGTCTTGGGCATTCGGCATACATTGGGTCATTATATATTGACGCTTTCCAATTTCAACCATTTGCTCAACTAATTTTTTGCCATTCAATGCGATAGGCTCATAGTCATTCAACAAATTTTGCAATGAATTCACCACAATATATTCTGGTGCAAATTGACGACTTATATACCTTGGATAAATGGTATTAATTTGTTCCGAAAAATACCAACTAGATTCTGAACCTAAATACAATTGAAGGCCAATTGCAATTCCCTCTTTTGTAACCACATTGCCATAAGTTTCTAATGGCCCTATAAAATAAATGATCTGCTTTGGTAAAGTATAATTAGGGAAAAAATAATGAAACCTTTTTATGGCTTCTGTAATTTGAGGTGTAGCAATTTTGGAAGCATGCACCTTTTTTGATTCTAAATAAATGGGCAGGTAGGCTTTGTAAAATGCTCGTATACTTTTAGCCTCTTTTTTAGGAGACATCATTAATATACGGTTAAAATAGTCTTCTGAAAATTCAGGGTATTGTTGTACCAACTTAGCTAAACTAGCTTCAAATTTCAAAGTATCCATTTTAAAAAATGCCTCTTCAAAATGAAGCTCCTTGATGGTTGGTTGCACAGCCAAACTAGCAGGATCTGCTACCGGTCCTCCACAGGACATGAATAACCAACAGACACCTATATTGAATAAAGCTATAAATCGCATGCCCGAAAGTACAAAAAAAGAGAGGTTATTTCCTTTAAAACCCGACCTTTGATTCATGAAAATTTGTATCGCACAGCAGAATTATCATATTGGCAATTTTGAAGCCAACACGAAGCAGATTATTGATGCTATTGAACAAGCTAAACAAGAAGGAGCAGATTTAATTTTATTTAGTGAGATGAGCGTATGCGGTTATCCCGCAAGAGATTTTGTAGAGTTCAATGATTTTATCAATCAATGTTATGCAAGCATAGACGCGATAAGAAAAGTGGCAGACACAATTGCTGTTTTAATTGGAGCGCCAGCACACAATACCAATGAAAAAGGGAAACCTTTATACAACGCAGCATTTTTCTTGTATGATCAAAAAATACAAGCAGAAATTCATAAAACATTGTTACCTACTTATGATGTATTTGATGAGAATCGATATTTTGAACCCGCTAGCGATTGGAAAGTAGTTCCTTTTAAAGGAAAAAAATTGGCAATCACAATATGCGAAGATATCTGGAACCTTGGCGATAATCCATTGTATACTATTTGTCCTATGGATAAAATGATGCAGCAAGCACCAGATATTTTATTAAACCTGAGCGCATCTCCATTTGACTACACGCATGACGAAGACAGAAAAGCAACGATAAAATCAAATGTTGTAAAATATAAAAAACCATTATTCTATTGTAATGCAATTGGCAGTCAAACGGAAATTGTATTTGATGGCGCTTCATTGGTTTTTGATAAGGACGCTAACTTATGTGGTGCACTTCCTATGTTTGAATCTGCAATGCAGATTTTTGAATGTAACGAAGATGGCAGCATCAATGCGCCAATTCTTGAGCCAGCAGCTTCGGTACCAAGTAAAGAACTTAACCCCGCAAATCTTGTTCCTACATTAAATATTGACCAAGTATACAAAGCTTTAGTTTTAGGCGTGAGAGATTACTTTAACAAAATGGGATTCAAGAAAGCGATACTTGGATCTTCTGGCGGTATTGATTCCGCAGTAACCTTAGCTATCGCTTGCGAAGCATTAGGTAAAGAAAATGTATTTGCGGTACTAATGCCTTCTCCTTACTCTACTTCACATTCAGTCGATGATGCAGTTCAATTAAGCAAAAATTTAGGCAACCCCTATGAAATAATTCCAATCAAAGAAGTGTATGAAAGTTTTTTACATACTTTAAAGCCCATCTTTAAAGACATGCCTTTTTCTTTGGCCGAGGAAAATATACAAAGCAGATCGAGAGGTAATATCTTAATGGCTATTGCCAATAAATTAGGTTATGTTTTATTAAATACATCAAACAAAAGTGAATTAGCTACAGGCTATGGTACTTTGTATGGAGATATGGCTGGAGGATTAGGGGTTTTAGGCGATTGTTATAAATTACAAGTATATGCATTGGCAAATTATATCAACTTGGAAAATAAAATCATCCCGAAAAATATTATTGAAAAAGCGCCAAGTGCTGAATTAAGACCAGATCAAAAAGATAGCGATAGCTTACCCGACTACGAAGTTTTAGATCAAATATTATATCAATACATTGAAAAACGCGCAGATCCTTCAGTCATAAAATCGATTGGATTTGATGCCGCACTAGTTGACAGAACACTAAAAATGGTGAATACCAATGAGTATAAACGTAATCAGTTCTGTCCTATTATTCGAATATCGCCAAAAGCATTCGGCGTAGGTAGAAGAATGCCAATTGTTGGAAAATATTTAAATTAATTTATGAAAAACAAAATGATTGCTTGCTTAGCTACTGTTTTACTTTTTTTAAGCTTAAACACAATGGCTCAAAAAAGCGAACCTATCTTGCCTGGTGCTTATCAAACTACTCAATATATGCCTTTATTAAAAGGTAAAAGAGTTGGCTTGTTCACCAATCATACTGCTACAATAAATAAAAAACATTTAATTGATACTTTACTAGCTAGTGGCATTCAAATTCAAAAAGTGTTTACCCCCGAGCATGGATTAAGAGGTACTGCAGATGCAGGTGAAAAAACAAAGGACGGTATTGACGAAGCAACAGGTGTTCAAATAGTTTCTTTATACGGGAAAAAATATGGCCCAAGTGAAGCCGATTTAAAAGATGTAGATGTTTTGCTATTTGATATTCAAGATGTGGGTACACGATTTTACACTTACATTTCGTCCTTGCAATATTATATGGAAGCAGCATGGGCAAATAATAAGCCATTGGTCATTTTAGATCGTCCGAATCCAAATGGGCATTATGTAGATGGTCCAGTTTTAGAAAAACCATATAGCAGTTTTGTTGGCAAGAAATCGATTCCTATTGTTTATGGGATGACTATTGGCGAATACGCAAAAATGCTTGTAGGTGAAAAATGGCTGACGGTACCAGCAGATACAAATATCAATAAAGCTGGAAGTCCGATTCAATTAACTGTCATTGCCTGCAAAAATTACGACCATAAGTCAATGTACACATTCAATATTGCACCCTCTCCTAACCTTCCAGACATGAATGCTATTTATTGGTATCCTACTACTTGCTTAGTGGAAGGTTCTGTGATGAGCGAAGGTCGTGGCACAGCGCATGCATTTGCTTATATAGGCCACCCAAGTATCAAAGTCAAGAAGTTTAGTTTCACTCCAGGGCCAAGAACGGGGGCAATGAATTCAAAACTATATGGTCAATTGTGTTATGGATGGGACTTGAGTAATCAACAAGCACCCAAGAATTATATTGATTTAGATTTAATCATTGAGATGTACCAAGCCTTTCCAGAAAAAGATAGTTTTTTTATTGAACCGAAATCTAAATTAGCAACCGATTATTTTTTTAATAAATTAGCAGGTAATGCCGATTTGATGGCGCAATTAAAAAAAGGTGCATCTGCCGCTGCAATCAGAGCTAGCTGGCAACCAGGTTTAACCGCATTCAAAAGCATGCGTAAAAAATATTTATTGTATACGGATTTTGAATAGTAATCTTACTTCGTTTTAAATATTTAAGTTTTACAACCCATAAAAAAAGGTCCCGATAAATCGAGACCTTTTTTTATGAGCGATTAACACTCTGTATATTTAATTTCTATCCTCCAATAATTGGAATTGCTAATTGATGTACAGCATCATTCAATTGCTTGATACCCGTTTTCTTTAAAGTATCTAGTTTATTGAACTCGGCGTCAACTTGCGCTTTTAATAATTCATACACTCCTTGTACTTGTTGTGTAGGTGCAGTATAGCCAGATGCTGCAGATTCAAATACGCCAGCAATCTTATCGTCTAAACGAATTGGGAAATTCAATACATCCTGTCCACTCTTTGCTTTAGTTTGATGTAAAGCTTCCTCTATTGCTGTTAAGCTATTCAATACTGTCTTAGCTTGCTTTTGGAAAGCAGAATCTTTTGTTTTTTTCTGCAACACATTGATCTGTGCACGAAGTTCTTTAATTGACTTTAAGTTTTTGATGATATCACTAAATGTTCCAGCAACTTTCAATAAGAACTGCTCTTGTGCCTTCAAGTCTGCATCAGACACTTTATAATTTGGATCAGCCACAATTGTAAACGGCTGCTCTGTAACCGTATTATCAATAGTTACTTTTGCTGTGTATTTACCTGGAGCTGCCAGTACTGGGCTTGTTGAACCATTCCATAAGATCAAGCCAGGCTCTGGCTTTTCTGCTTCTTTGTGGTACATGTTCCAAATGTAGGTTTGGAATCCAGCTTCTGTGCTTGGCCCACCTGGGTCTGAATGATTAATGGTTTTGATGACTTTCTTTTGATCATCTAAGATGCTAATCATAACTCTTGTAGAATCATTACTTCCGCTAACCTTCCAATATTTAATCACCACACCTTTAGCAGGATTCATTCCCACGTTTGCTGGCATACTTACACTCGCTCCACGTCCTCTTCTTCCACCCATTTGCGGTGGCACACGGTACGTATTTGCTATTGGGAAAACCTGACTAGTCGCTGGCGCAGCTTGAAAGTTTTCTACAAATGATAAATCATCAAAAACATAAATACTTCTTCCTTGTGTAGCAACGATCAAGTTTTGATCTTTGATCAATAAATCCGTGATTGGTGTTACAGGAAGGTTTAATTGAAAACGCTCCCAAGAAGCGCCATCATTGATTGAAACATATAAACCATATTCTGTACCTGCAAACAATACACCCGCTTTTCTTGGGCTTGCCACAATCGCTCTTGTAAAGTGCATTGGGTCGATGCCATTGGTAATTTTAGTCCATGTTGCACCGTAATCAGTTGTTTTATAAATGTAGGGCGCAAAATCATCTAATTTATACCTTGTACCTGCAAAATAAGCAGTTCCTTTTCTGGTTGGGTCAACTTCCACTCTATTCCACATGATCCATTTAGGCGCGTCTTTAGGCGTTACGTTTGCCCAATTTTTGCCACCATCTTTACTTACACTAATGACACCATCATCACTACCTGTCCACAATAAATCTTTTTCAACTGGAGATTCAGCAGCAGTGAAAATAGTACAATAATATTCCACACTTGTATTGTCTTGGGTGATTGGACCTCCAGAACTTTTTTGTTTTGTTTTGTCGTCTGTTGTTAAATCTGGTGATAACATTTTCCAACTTGCCCCTTCGTTTTCGGTAGCAAATAAATGATTGCCCGCGGTGTATAATTTTTTAGGATTGTGCGGAGAGAAGAAGATTGGATGATTCCATTGGAAACGATATTTCATCACTTCTGCACCAGCACCCATTGGATTATCTGGCCAAACATTAATCACTCTATTTTCCCCAGTCTTGTGGTCATATCTGGTAATTAATCCGCCATAAGATCCACCGTAAACGATATCGCTGTTTAAAGGATCTGCAACGATATAGCCACTCTCACCACCAGCAGTTACATCAAAATCATTTTCACCAATAAAAGCACCATAAGTACTTGATTTAATTCTGAATGCAGAATTATCTTGTTGTGCTGCTAAGATGCGATAAGGGAAACTATTGTCAGTACTTAAACGATACACTTGAACGGTTGGCTGATTCATCATGGTACTCCAGTTTTTACCAGCATCCATGCTCACTTGTGCACCACCATCATCTGACACAATCATTCTCTTGCCATTTTTTGGATCTATCCATAAATCATGATGGTCACCATGTGGTGTTCTTAAAGAAGTAAAACTTTTACCGCCGTCAGAGGATACCATGAAGTTCACATTAGGGCAATACACTTTATTTTCATCCGCTGGATCTACAAATACTTTTGTGTAATACCAAGCACGTTGACGAATATTATTATCACTACTTGCTAATTCCCAAGTAGCACCAGCATTATTTGAAACATATAAACCACCATTTGCATTTTCGATCAATGCATATAATTTATCGGTGTTAGATTTTGCAACAGCAACCCCTACAATTCCCCAAACACCTTTTGGTAAACCTTTATTATTTTTGATAGATACCCATGTATTACCGCCATCTGTACTTTTATACATACCTGAACCTGCGCCACCACTTTCTAAACTAAAAGGTGTACGAATTAATTCCCAAGTACCCGCGTACATAATATCTGGATTACTAGGATCAATAATTAAATCACTTGCACCAGTTTGAGGATTCACATACAATACTTTTTTCCAATTAGTACCACCATCCACACTCTTATAAACTCCTCTGTTTTCGTTAGGCCCAAATAAGTGCCCCATCACAGCCGCCCATACGATGTCTGGATTTTTTGGATGTACAATAACACGTACAATATGACGCCCTTCTTTTAATCCAATATTTTTCCATGTTTTTCCATCATCAGTTGATTTCCACATACCGTCTAGACCTTCACTCACATTACCACGCATTGTATTCTCGCCTTCTCCTACGTAGATGATTGATTCATTAGATGGCGCCAACGCGATTGCACCAATGGTGCCACCAAAATAACCATCAGAAATGTTTTTCCAATTATTACCCGCATCCGTTGTTTTCCAAACACCTCCACCAGTAGATCCCATCAAAAATGTATTCACATCTGTATAAGATCCAACACCAGCAGCTGCACGTCCACCTCTGAACGGGCCAACTAATCTAAAGCGTTGTGCTTTGATTAAAGGATCTTGACTTAAATCAACTGCCTTTATCGATTCAGTTGATTTTTTCTTTTGTGCTTTAGCAGGGCTAATTGTTAGTAGTCCAACAAATGCAGCAAATACAAAAAATAATTTTTTCATAGTTGACTTTTAAAATGAATAATCCTTGTTTAATTGATCATCAAAATTTCTTTTGACAAAATAGCGAGCCCTCCAAAAGGAGGGCTCATGTATTTATTTAATTGTTTCTACTTCTTTAAACTTTTTAATTGGTGTCGCTTCAACCAATTTTCTGAAGTCTGCCCAATCTTTTGCAAAAAAGGCGTTCACTTGAATTGCTACATTATCCGCTGCTACTACTGCTGCTGCCATCGCACGATCTTCCTGTGCGCCAGGCATTGTATTCTTGCCCATGATTAGCATGCTTGCAGAACGAATAATTGAAATCGGAGTGATCGTTGCTACTGTACCATAACCTTGTTTTTCTTGCCTCTTACCAACCATCATTTCTTTTAAGTTTTTCACTTTCTCAGCAATCATTTTATGGGCCTTATTCAAGCTATCCACCCCTTTGTCTTTTTTATCCTTCCACTCTGCTTTTAATTGTGTTAAAATTAAATCAGCATCGACTAATTGATCTAGCGCTGCATTGTACTTGTCAGCTGTTTTTTGTAATTGATCTGCAAGTTTGTCTTGCGCCAATACTACTTCACGCTTACTAGGTAATCTTGGATCATCAGCTACTTGAACCATCGAAGAATCTTTCCAACTTCCAATTGTTACAACAACCTTATACATACCTGGCAATACATCTCTTCCTGTAAATTCTCTTTCTTCAGCAGCTCCTGCAGCAGTGGCTTCTTCGGCCATTCTTCTGCCAAATCCACCACCAGTTTTTGGTGCACCTGGACCTCTTTTACCTTTTTGTTCAAAGCCCCAATAATTTCTATTGAATCCGGAATCCAATTTGAAACTCAAGTTTCTAATCACTTTATCTTCTGCATCTTTAATTTGCACTTTTGCCTTCTTCACGGAATCCATTGTATAGATTGTAATTGGCATTCCTGTTGGTTTATTAGGTGCATCCCACATACCCCAAGTACTCCACTCATAAGGAGAATTTTTGATAGATAAATTAACTGCAGAAGGAGGCACACTTATAAAGTTTTTAGCTGTCTGTGCTTTTGCTAATTTTCTTAAAGGTCTAATATCATCTAATACCCATAAGCTTCTACCAAATGTCGCAATAGCTAAATCTGCTTCTCTTTCCTGAATTGCAAAGTCATATGTAGATACAGATGGATAACCATTCTTCCATTGTTGGTAACTCACACCATTGTCAATACTTACATATAACCCTTGTTCTGTTCCGACAAAAATCAAATTAGGTTCTGTTGGATCTTGTAAAACAGTTAAAGCATAGCCAGTAACTTTACTAGCATCTACCATATTTGTCCAAGTCTTACCACCATCTTTTGATCTAAAAATATAAGGTGCAAAATCACCTTGTCTATAATTATTTACAACAACAAATACTTCGTTTGCATTGAAAGCAGATGTTCTTATTTGTGGTATCCAAGCACCTTTAGGTAAGCCTGTGATGTTAGCAGTTAAATCTGTCCAACTTGCTCCACCATTAGATGTTACTTGTACTTTACCATCATCTGTTCCAATATAAATCAACCCTTTTTGCACTGCACTCGGTGCAATACAAATAATTGTACAATGATTTTCGGCACCTGTAATATCAATACTTAATCCTCCATTGTCTCTTTGGTCGATTTTAGCACTATCATTGGTTGTTAAATCGCCAGAAATGATTTCCCATGCTGCGCCCTTATTTGTACTCTTATGTAAAAATTGAGAACCAAAATAAATTGTTTTAGCATCGAATGGATCCTGTGCGATTGAAGCGTTCCAGTTAAAACGTAATAATGTTTTTGCATCTGGCGCTGGAGGCTTAATATAAGAAGATTGTCCAGTAACGGTATTGTATCTTCCAACATTACCACCTTGGCTCATCGCGTATACCCAATTTGCATCTTCAGGATCTGGCATTACATCAAATCCATCACCACCCCATAAATTTTCCCAATCAAAGTTTCTTATACCACCTTGAACAGTTGTATAAGCAGGTCCTCTCCAAGAGCCATTGTCTTGCATACCACCCATTACATGGTAAGGCATTTCATTGTCAACGTTTATATGATAGAATTGTCCGACAGGAATTTTTTCATCAAACATCCAAGTCTTTCCTCCATCACGTGTAATACCGATACCGCCATCATTACCATCAATAATTAATTTATTATCTGTAGGGTGAATCCAAAACGCATGGTGATCTGGATGGATACCGCTGTATGGAATAATTGTTTCGAAATTTTTACCGCCATCAATACTTTTTTGAACCGTTTGACTGATATACCATAAAGTATTTTCATTCAAAGGATCGGCAATGATGTCTTGGAAATAAAAAGGACGATTATCTACAATTGATTTTTGACCATTCACTAATTTCCAAGAATAGCCACCGTCTTCACTCTTATACAATCCACTCTTTTTAGATTCTACTAATGCATAAACTACATCTGGATTTGACTTGCTAATTGTAATACCTACACGTCCTAAATCGCCATCAGGTAATCCATGTCCCTTACCTAATTTGATGAAATTTTTACCGCCATCAATGGTCATGTACAAACCACTTCCTTTACCACCACTTTCTAAATGATAAGGGTTACGGTAATGATGCCACATTGCAACAAATAATTTGTTTGGATTAGATGGATCCATAATCATATCACCAGGACCTGAAGTATCATTGGTGAATAAAATTTGATTCCAAGTATCACCACCATCTGTTGTTTTGTAAACACCTCTATGTTTGCTTTGTCCATAAGGATTGCCAATAGCACCAGCATACACTGTGTTAGGATTAGATGGATCTATAATCACTCTATGGATATTTCTAGTTTGCTCTAAACCCATACGCTTCCATGTTCTACCTGCATCCATGGTTTTATAGATACCTTCTCCTATGCTAATAGAATTTCTTGGATTTCCTTCACCTGTTCCAACCCAAACAATGCTTGGATTAGATTGTTGAATTGCTAAAGAGCCAATGTTCAAAATAGGTTGTTCATCAAAAACGGGTGTCCAACTCACACCACTATTATTTGTTTTCCAAACACCACCAGATGCAGCACCAATCCAAATATTATTTGGGTTAGCTACTTCAGCATCAATCGTTGTAACACGACCACTCATGCTTGCTGGTCCAATATTTCTTGGCTTCCAATTTTTAAATACTTTGTTAATATCTACTTTTTCAGTAGTTGCAACAGGTGTAGTTGTTGCTTTTTTGATTTTTTGAGCACTCGCTTGACTGAATGTCATAACAGAAGCTAAAATCATAGATCCTAGTGTAAGTACGCGCATATGAGCTTATTTTCTTATTAAAATAATGAAGTTCTAAGCTATCGCATTTTACCCAAAAATCAATAAAAAAGGGATGAACGTATTTTTAGAGTTTTTCGATGATCCCAGCCACACCTTGGCCACCTCCAACACAGGCTGTAACAATGCCGTAACGCTTGTTTAAGCGCTCTAAGTCATTGATAATCTGTACTGTTAGCTTTGAACCGGTGCAACCTAATGGATGTCCGAGCGCGATAGCGCCGCCATTGATATTGACCTTATTTTGATCCAAGTTCAGTGTTCGGATGACTGCTAAAGATTGAGAAGCGAAAGCCTCATTGAGTTCAAATAAATCTATTTGGTCTAAGTTCATTCCAGCTTGCTTCAACACTTTAGGCACCGCTTCAATTGGACCAATACCCATAATTCTTGGATGCACACCAGCCACTGCGCAATTCACTAACCTGCCGATAGGTTTTAGTCCTAGTGATTGCATTAATCTTTCACTCATCACCACAACGAAACTTGCTCCGTCACTAGTTTGAGATGAATTACCTGCAGTAACAGAACCTTTCAAAGCAAAAGCTGGCTTTAATTTAGCTAAGGCTTCAATAGTGGTATCTGCACGTACACCTTCGTCTGTATCAACTGTATAATTTCTTGTTGCTTTTTTATTGTTTTCGTTCAAATAGGTCTCCGTAATTTCTATTGGTAAAATTCCTTTTTTGAAATACCCATTATCAATTGCATTTTTCGCTTTTTGATGAGAGGCCAAGGCAAATGCATCTTGATCTTCTCTACTTACATTATATTCATTCGCCACTGCTTCTGCAGTTAGTCCCATAGATAAATAATAATCAGGCTCATCCTTTGCAATACTATAAGCTGGAACTGTTTTCCAACCAGCAGTAGGCACCATGGACATAGATTCTGTACCACCAGCAATAATACAATCTGCCATGCCGGTTCTGATTTTCGCAGTCGCCATGGCGATACTCTCTAGACCACTTGCGCAATATCGATTGATTGTAATACCAGGCACTTCTATACCTAAAGCTTTCGCAGCAATAATTCTTCCAAATTGCAAACCCTGTTCTGCCTCTGGCACTGCATTACCCACTATCACATCGTCTATAAGTTTGTATTCCAAAGAAGGCAAGGATTTCATCAAACCTTGAATCAGCTCAATAGCCAATTCATCCGAACGCATAAAACGAAAACCACCTTTCTTACTTTTGGTCACTGCTGTTCTAAAACCCGCTACGATATAAGCTTCTTGCATAAAATGGTCTTTAATTGACCCCATAAATGTAGGCTTTTTTATAAAAAGTTGTTTATGCAACTAAATATTTCATTGTAAATTTGAGGCATGTTGTACCCAATAATCAGAAATTCCCTGTTTTTACTGCCCCCAGAAACGGCGCACGAAGTCTCCATGAAAGGTTTAGACCTTGTTGCAGCTATTCCCTTTGCAAATAAATGGATGAGCAATTATTATAAAGTGTCAGAACCAAGTTTAGCAAAAACCGTTTTTGGCTTACATTTTCCGAACCCTGTTGGCCTTGGCGCAGGATTTGATAAAAACGCTGCCCACTTAGATGCATTAGAAATGTTAGGCTTTGGATTTATTGAAATAGGTACCGTGACACCAAAACCACAAGCAGGCAATGCGAAGCCAAGGTTATTTAGAATCCCAGATCAAAAAGCTTTGATCAATCGAATGGGTTTTAACAACGATGGCGTTGAATTGATTGCGAAAAGATTAAAAGAAAGAAAAGCACATGTTCACTACAAATCGAACATGATTATTGGAGGTAATATTGGAAAAAATAAAGTCACTGAAAATCAGGACGCTTGGAGAGATTATTGCACCAACTTTATTGGGCTTGAAGAAGTAGTAGATTATTTTGTTGTGAATGTAAGTTCCCCTAACACCCCTGGTTTACGTGAGTTACAAGAGAAAGAAGCAATAAGAAAAATATTTTCTGAACTACAGAATATCAATAGAAATAATAAACCAATCTTATTAAAAATTGCACCCGATTTAGAGACGAGCGCATTGGATGATATCATTGCTTTAACATCAGAAGTAAAAATAGATGGACTGGTTTCTAGTAATACTACATTAGATCGTAGCCTTCTAAATACAATGAATACAGAACGTGCCAAAGTCATTGGGCCTGGTGGATTGAGTGGTCAGGTTTTATTAAATAAATCGAATCAGGTATTAGAATATTTATACCGAGGTATTGGAGATAAACTTCCTATTATTGCTAGCGGTGGTGTTTTTAAACCAGCCGATGCAAAAGAAAAATTTGATGCTGGTGCAAGTTTAGTTCAAGTTTGGACAGGCTTTATTTATGAAGGACCATCCATTGTTAAAAACATACTGAAGGAAATAAATTCATAAAAGATTAAAATATCCTTACAGACTTACTCTGAAACTTCCGAATATACCAAAAGAAGATGGGGTTGCTGTTTGTAATTTGGTATCGGTCAATCGCCATACAAAATCAATTCTAAAAAATTTGGCAATATTCTCTATACCCGTACCCACTTCGGCATAAGGCTTAGACTTTAAAGAATTAAAAGGATGTGCACCAATAAAGTTCAATTGCTGATTGGATTCGGACAATCCACCAACAACAGCTTTGGCACTCCAGAATTGACGCCACTTTGTTTTTTTAACAAGTGGTATAAACTTTAAAATGCCTTTCCCAATTTTATGTTCAATATTTAATCCAATAAACTCATCGCTTATAAATTCATAGCGTTGCATTAAATTAAAGGCATACTTGTTATAATAGCTCATCTCATTGCCTGGCATGATATCTAAAAATGGATAACTTGTTTTACCCCAAGTTTTTCCGGCAAAAACACTGTAATAAATATTACCAAATGGCGTAATTGGCAAATAATCGTTGACGCTAAAATTCAGTTTCTGATAGTCATTTGGCGTTCCAAGCGCACCCTCTAAAGCCTTTGTATATTTCACTTCAACGACTGGATATAAGCTGCCAAACCCAAAACGAGAAAAATTACTTTCCAAATAACGTTCTTGATAAGCAAATCTTAATCCTATTGTCGCTTCAACAGCATGCATCCAATCCCCACCAGCAATATTCGTGTTGTATATTCTTGGCAAGTTTAACAAAGGATCATATTGTTTTTCTGCCAAGCCCCATGTTACCTGAAATCCCTTATTGTTTTCGTGAAAAAGTTCAAGTTTTTTTTGTGTGAAATTTAAAAACTTAAATGGAATATTTGGTCTCCTTAAAAGTGTACCAAATAAATTATCATTATTTATTTGATCAAAATACTCTTGTCCAAACTCTAAGTCAGAGTGATATTCTGCTTTAATATAACTTAATGGACTTTGCTTGAATTGATACATCGCCCCCAATTCACCTTTTGCCTTTTGATCTCTAAACCCATAAGCACCATAACCATAAAAATTCCAATGTTTACTGAACCCTTTATTGGTGGCAATATCTGCTCTTAATCTTAAGCCCTCCCAATAATCCGAACTGATTAGATTAAACCAGGGGCCAAGTGTTATATTCCCTACTTCTTTAATCCCCTTCACTAGAAATTCTGCAGATTGCTTATAAAATAAGAATGTCTTGTTTTTATTCAAAGTGTCTAAAAGTGTATAAACTGCTTGCTCGGTTTTAGCCAAGGGTTCATGTCTTAATGTTTGCCAAGTGGCTTCATTATTGTTATTACTATTTTGCAGTAGTCGAATTTCCGGATTTTTCACTGTACTACTAAATACGGAATCTATATGATTGTCGTTAATTCTAATGGACTTATAAGTAGTTGTCTTACGTCCTTTAATACCCAATTTATCGATTCCACCTGGCGTGAAATCTGCGACAAAACGATCTTTAGCTAAAAACCAAACGGAGTCATTGACTAATTTAAATTCTTGAATTAGAGATAGTGATTGTAAAAAATTAATATCTGCAAAAGTCGAAGGCCTCAAAGTGATTTTTTGTATTGCAAAGCTGGTGTCGTTCACCCAACAATCCCCCTCAAATGTTAGTTCATTATTTCGCTTTGGCTGAAACAACAAGTGCACTAGTCTTTTCCCATTCAAGTAGGCCGTATCCGCTAATTTAAATTTATAGTATGTATCTGCATTGGTATTGAATGGACTAATGAATTCCCTATTAAAAACAGGAATTACATTTTTATACACGTTTATATTTTGATAAGTCCCACCCAACTCTTTAATCAATGTTTCGTTTTCAATTCCATTCGTTCTAGTATATTTAATCTCTTCTAATGTTTTGGTAGGATTTGACTGATAATAGTAATTTGAAATTGTTTCTGTAATGTAAATGGGCAAAAACGATTGATGGGTTTCCGTGGTATCAATATAATCAAATACAAATCCCAATGGCTTGATTAAACTATTCTTGCCTAATTTATCTTTACGAACATTGATTAAGTCAACTTCTAGTTTGTTATATAATTCGTAACTATAGTTTTGTTTAAGTGCCGCGTTGTTAAAATCTTTTTTTGACATAATTTTTCTCCAAAACCACAATGAACGATTGTATTTAGACTTGACAACAGCTTCTTGTTTTGCTGCCTGAACAAATAAATGAATAGTGCCTAAGTTTTCTTGATTCAATTTCGCTAGTGGAATCTTTAAACTTGAATAACCAATGCTTTGTAAAAGCAAGGTATCAGCAGCACCAAAACTAGAATAAGGGATCGTAAAATTACCTGCAGAATCTGTCGTGACACCTCTCTTTGAAAGTACATAGGAAACAGACGAAAAGGGGATTGGCTCTTCGCTTTGATGGTCTGCCAGTTTACCCGTGAATTGAACCGGCTGCTTGCTTTGCGCATATAAATTCAGCTGAAAAGACATGAAAATGAAAGTCAAAAAGAGACTATACGAAATGGACCTAACAAAATGTTTCACTTTCATTTCGCAAAGGTAACTCATAAATATTTTTTTAATGTGTTTAAAGTCACCATTCATCAAATTTGCTTGTAACTTTGCTTAAATTTTTTTCATGTTGGCCATCCACTCATTCTGTTTTAATGCTTTTCAGGAGAATACTTATATCGTATTCAATAACCAAAAGGAGGCTGTGATTGTCGATCCTGGCTGTTATTTAAAACATGAACAAGCCCAATTAGAAAACTTCGTTTTAGAAAATGAACTAACACCTATATTACTCCTTAATACACATTGCCATCTTGACCACGTATTTGGCAATAATTTTGTGAGTGAAAAATATGGACTAACTGCTTTATTTCATCAAAAAGAACAAGCAGTAATTGATAGACTGCCCGAAGGAGGAGCTAGATGGGGTGTGCCAACAGAGGCGTATAAAGGCAAAGTTCAATATATTCAACAAGACGAATTGATCCATTTTGGCAACGAAACATTTAAAGTTCTTGAAACGCCTGGTCATTCTCCAGGTAGTGTTTGCTTTTATAATGAAAAAAATGACTTTTTGATTGGAGGTGATTTAATATTTAAAGATGGCGTTGGAAGAACTGATTTACCGGGAAGCAACCCATTAGATCTAATTAAAAGTATCAAAACGCAGATTTTTCCATTACCTGATACGATGACCATCTATTCTGGACATGGACCTGCTACTACCTGGGGACGAGAGAAAAAAGCAAATCCCTATATTTTACACCTCATGAAGTACTAAATTCCAGTTCGTTAACAATTTGATAATATCCCCCTAATGTCTTGTTATCCAATATAAAAGGTATTTTTACAATAGTATTTATGGAAACAGCACCTATCAAAATATTAATAGCAGACGATGAACCAGATATCATCGAAATCATAAGCTTCCACTTGAATAAAGCTGGTTATGAAGTAGCATCTGCAAGAGATGGTGGTGAGGCAATTGAAAAAGCAAAATTATTTAACCCAGATTGTATCATACTAGATGTGATGATGCCAAAAAGAAATGGGTTCGAAGTATGTGAATACCTTAGAAGCAATAAGCAATTTGATAAAACTTTCATTGTCCTTTTAACTGCACTTAACGATGAAGCTTCTCATATTAAGGGCCTAGAACTAGGTGGTGATGATTTTATTAATAAACCTATTAGTCCAAAAGTATTAGTAAGTAGGATAAGTGCACTATTTAGAAGGATTCAACCTGTTGCTGCCGAGTCCAAAATACTCACCATCAAAGACCTTCAAATTGATACAGAACAATATAAAACGATTCTAAACGGCGTGGTACATGTATTAGCTAAAAAAGAATTCGAATTGCTCTATTTATTAGCTGCCCAACCAGGTCGTGTCTTTTTAAGAAACGAAATCTTATCACAAGTATGGGGCAATGATGTCATTGTGGGTGATAGAACAATAGATGTACATATCAGAAAAATAAGAGTGAAATTGGGTATCGACTGCATCACCACAGTCAAAGGCGTAGGTTATAAATTTGATTACTAGCCTGCCCTTTCTATTGAATGTTTATTTAATAGAATTGAATACCTTCGTTAAAGGCATTGCCCTTTTACCCTATGTTTAAAGAAAAGAACCTTTCACCAAAACAACTCGCTTTATTGACTGCACTCATAGTGTCAAGCTTGATTGCATTGAGTGTCTTTGTTTTGATTGCCAACTGGAAATTACTCTTGGCCTACTTTGTAGCTTGTTTTATTGTGATTTATTTATTGGTATACCAAATACTTGAATTTTTTATTTACAGAAAAATAAAATTAATATATAAGTTGATTTCTTATACGAAGGCTAGCAAAAGAGAAGAAGCTTACCAAAAATATATACTACCGCAGAAAGGGATTGACGATGTGCGCGTAGATGTTGAAAATTGGGCGGCTCAAAAGGTAGACGAAATTCAGAAATTACAATCAAACGAACAATTTAGAAAAGAATTTTTACAAAATCTTTCTCACGAAATTAAAACACCCATTTTCGCTATACAAGGCTATTTAGAACTATTGGCAGATGGCGCAATTGACAATCCTACATTAAGTCAAAAATTCATAGGTCAAGCAGAAGCCAATGTGCAGCGTTTAGTTGGTTTGTTAAACGACGTAGATGTCATTACAAATTTAGAAATTAACAAAGAACCAATTTTAAAGCAGCATTTTATTATTCAAGACCTTATTACAGAAGTGGCTCAGAACTTAAATATTAAATTGCTTAAAAAGAATATTCAATTTCAATTTAAAAAAGGAACTGAACTACCCGTAAACGTTTTTGCAGATAAAAATAAAATTTACCAAGTATTGGTAAACATTTTTTCTAACGCAGTTAAGTATGGAAAAATTGATGGACAAATTACAGCGAGCGTCTACGAATTAGAAGATAAAAAGATATTGATTGAAATTAGTGATAACGGGATAGGAATTGACGAAGCGCATATTCCTAGGTTATTTGAACGCTTCTACAGAACGGATGACGCGAGGAGTAGAGAAATTGGTGGTACCGGCTTGGGTCTGGCTATTTGCAAGCATATCATTGAGGCACACGGAGAAACAATTCATGTAAGAAGCCAAGTGAATGTTGGCACAACTGTTGGATTTACCTTGTCGAAATAAAGACTCATCAAGTTGGCAGCTATTTTTTATTGAATTTATTTCGTTTCTTTGTATTCTAAATTTTTTTAATGCAAACAATTCTTGTTACGGGTGGATGTGGATTTATTGGTGCGCATACAATTGTAGATTTAATTGAAAATGGCTTTAATGTTATCTCAATTGATAATCTTTCAAGGGCTTCTGATGAATCATTAAGAGGTATCGAGAAAATTACTGGAAAAAAAATTACAAACTATAAAGTAGACCTTACTGATAAAGCAGCTACAGAAGCTGTTTTTATTGCCAACCCTGGTATTGTTGGCATGATCCATTTTGCTGCATATAAAGCTGTTGGAGAATCAGTAGAGAATCCACTTGCCTATTACGAGAACAATATAAGCTCCTTAGTACATTTATTGCAAATGGCTGTGAAGTACAATGCGCCACATTTTATTTTCTCTTCTTCTTGTACAGTTTATGGCAATCCTGACACGATTCCAGTAACCGAATCCACTCCTTTGCAATTGGCGGCATCTCCATATGGGGCAACCAAACAAATGGGAGAAATTATTGTGAAAGATGCGGCAATTGCACATCCATTATCAACGATACTATTAAGGTATTTCAATCCAGTAGGTGCTCACCCTTCTACAGCAATCGGAGAATTACCAATTGGTCGTCCTCAAAATTTAGTACCTGCAATCACACAAACTGCTATTGGCAAACTTCCAAAGATGCAAGTGCATGGAGACGATTATGATACTCGAGACGGATCTTGTATAAGAGACTATATACATGTATGCGATATTGCACATGCACACACATTAGCGATTCAATATTCAATAAAGAATAATCAACCAAATAGTTGCGAGGTATTTAATCTTGGAACAGGTAATGGCATTACAGTTTTAGAAGCAATACATGCTTTTGAAAAAGTGAGTGGCGTGAAATTGAATTATGAAATTGGACCACGCAGAGCTGGAGACATCGTTTCTATTTATGCGAACAATGACCATGCAGTTCAAAAACTAGGATGGAATTGTAAATATAATTTAGACGACATGATGCGCACTGCTTGGCAATGGGAACGAAGCTTAGTTTTGCACTAACATTTTTTCCGCGTTTTCCGCCATTTGCAATGCTTCAATGAACTCGTCAATTTCTCCATTCACTACTGCATCAAGATTGTAAGATGTTACATTCACGCGATGGTCTGTAACCCTACCCTGTGGCCAGTTATAGGTTCTTATCTTAGCACTTCTATCGCCCGTACTTACCAAGGTCTTACGATGTCTTGAAATTTCGTCTTCTTGTTTACGTACTTGTTCTTCGAATAATTTAGTACGCAACATACCCATCGCTTTCTCACGGTTACCTAATTGAGAACGCTCTGTTTGACAGATAATAACTGTTCCTGTTGGAATATGCGTCAACATTACTTTTGTCTCTACCTTGTTTACGTTCTGTCCACCCGCACCACCACTTCGAGCAGTTTCCATTTTAACGTCTGCTGGATTCAATACAAAGTCAACCTCTTCTGCTTCTGGCATTACCGCCACAGTAGCAGCTGATGTATGCACACGTCCTTGTGTTTCGGTACTTGGAACTCTTTGTACGCGGTGTACCCCACTTTCAAATTTCATCGTACCATATACGTCTTCACCGGTTACTTCTAAAATTACTTCCTTGTAGCCACCAACAGAACCCTCACTTTCACTCGCTACAGCAACCTTCCATCCTTTCTTTTGACAATACCTTGTATACATCGTCAACAAATCACCCACAAATAAACTTGCCTCATCACCACCCGTTCCTGCTCTTAATTCAATGATAGCATTTTTATCATCCTGAGGATCTTTTGGTATCAATAATTTCGTTAATTCTTTTTCTAATGCTTCTCTTTCTTCTTCTAAGGATGGCAATTCCATTTTCGCCAATTCACGCATGTCTTGATCGTCCCCATTTAAACTTTCTTTAGCAAATTTATGTTCTGCTAAAACTTTCACATAGCGCTCATAAGGGATCACGATCTTCTCTAAAGAACGGTATTCCTTACTGTATTTGCCAAATTCGGATTGATTATTGATAATCTCTGGATTGGTCAAAGCCACCCCAACCTGGTCAAATCTTGCTTTAATGGCTTCTAATTTATCTAACATAGTCGTTTTTCTGTGCGCAAAAATAGCTATTTTAGTTGTCAATTAAAAGGATCCCACCCATGAAATACCTTACCCTCGCTTTTTGCGCATTCAGCTTATCAGGATTTGCTCAAAAAATACATTACAAAGCCATCTTAGTGGATACCCATAATGATGCACCTACTGCATGTATCGAAAAAAAAGTAAGTTTCGACCAAGACTTGACGGGCATCAACCATTCTGACTTAAAGAGATTCAAAGAAGGTGGATTGGATTACCAATTATTCTCTATCTGGTGTGACGGGGAAAAAGTAAACCCTTATGCATGGGCAATGCGTGAAATGGACACCATGGATGCAGTGGCCGCAAGGAATCCTGATAAAATGGTCATTGCTAAAGATTGGAAGACAATCAAGTCGGCCTTAAAGGCGGGCAAAGTAGTTGCACAATATGGTGTGGAAGGTGGCCATATGATTGAAGATGATATAAATAGATTAGATACTTTTTATAATCGTGGGGTTCGATATATGACTTTGACTTGGAACAATTCTCCTTCATGGGCAAGTTCACATACTGCAGAGAATAGTTCAAAATACACAGGCCATAAAGGCTTGAATGATTTTGGAAAACAAATCATTCAAAGAATGAACCAACTTGGAATCATTGTAGATATTTCTCATGTGGGGGAAGCGACTTTTTGGGATGCTATCAAAACAAGTACAAAGCCAATTATGGCTTCTCATAGCGATGCTTATAGTATCAATCCTGTTACAAGAAACTTGAAAGATGATCAAATTTTAGCGATAGGTAAAAATGGTGGTGTTATTTGTTTGAACTTTTTCTCAGGATTTGTAGATAGCAATTTTAGCAAAAGAGGGATTGCATTTTCTAAAGCACACGCTGCTGAAATTGATTCTTTATTGGCAACCGGCATGCAAAAAGAATATGCGCACACTGTAATTTTTGATAAATACAAAGCAGAAAGCGAAGCGATTAAACCAACGATTGAACAATTAATGCAACACTTTGATCATATCGTAAAATTGATTGGCATTGACCATGTGGGCATTGGTTCTGACTTTGACGGAATCAATTCTGCGCCACAAGGATTGAGCACAGTATTAGACTATCCAAATTTCACCAAAGCTTTAATCGCTCGAGGTTACTCGAACAAGGATATCAAGAAAGTATTAGGTGGAAATTTTCTTAGGGTCTATCGAGCAAACAATCCAAACTAATAACTCAATAACCGTTCCATCATCTCGTCTAGGCGGTCATTTGCAAGAAATTGTTTCTCTAGTGTTTTATTAAATGGAATTGGTGTGTCCAATGAAGCACAACGCATGATTGGCGCATCTAAATGCTCAAAACAATGCTCGGCAACCCAAGCACTAATCTCTCCACCAATACCGCCTGTTAAATTGTCTTCATGTAAAATCATTAATTTTCCTGTTGCTTTAACAGCAGTTTCAATCGCTGTATAATCCAATGGAGAAAGGGTTCTTAAGTCAACAATATAAATTGACTGATCTGAATGCGCTTGTTGATAAGCTTTAGCCCAATGCACGCCCATACCATAAGTTATAATGGTTGCATCTGTACCTTCTTGTATAATATTTGCTTTGCCAATTTCAACTTGATACATTGTATCTGGAATTTCTTCTTCAATGCTTCTGTACAATGCTTTATGCTCAAAATATAAAATCGGATTTGGATCTGCTAATGCAGCAATCAACAATCCTTTAGCATCAGTTGGATTAGATGGATACACTACTTTCAATCCTGCTACATGGGTAAACCATGCTTCATTTGATTGAGAGTGGAATGGCCCTGCACCCACACCAGCCCCTGTTGGCATACGCACCACCACATCGGCATTTTGACCCCAGCGGTAATGCATTTTAGCTAAATTATTGACAATCTGATTAAAGGCAACAGTTACGAAATCTGCAAATTGCATCTCTACAACCGACTTCATCCCTTCCATGCTTAAACCCAATGCAGCACCCACTATCGCACTTTCACAAATTGGTGTATTACGAATTCTTTGTTTCCCAAATTGATCTACAAATCCTTCTGTAATTTTAAAAGCCCCGCCATACTCAGCAATATCTTGTCCCATAATAATCATCTCTGGATATTTTTCCATTGATTGTCTTAGGGCATCACTAATGGCTTCGATAAATCTTTTATTGGTTTTCTTTTCTGATTTTGCAATGGCTAAATCAGGAATCGTTGTTTCAGGAACAGGTGCAAATACATCTACTAATTCTGCTTCAATAGATAGTTCAAATGTTTCAGGCTCCATTGCTTTTCGCAAGTCCTCATCCATCTGCTCTTTAAATCGATTACGGATGTCTGCCACCTGCATTTCGGTGAGCACATTTTCTTGAACAAGAAATTGCTCATAATTTTTAATCGGGTCTTTTAAGGACCAAGTTTCCATTAAATGTTTTGGCACATACTTCACACCACTAGCTTCTTCATGTCCTCTCATTCTGAATGTCTCACATTCAATTAAATAGGGCTTTTGCTGATTGATACAATATTCACGAACACCTTTTACAGTTTGATAAACTTCCAAAATATTATTGCCATCAATGCGAATACCTTCCATCCCATATCCTTTTGCACGATCTACCAAATGGTCACATTTATACTGCTCATTGGTAGGTGTACTTAAGCCATAACCATTATTTTCAATGATAAAAATCACGGGTAAATTCCAAACAGCAGCAACATTTAAAGCCTCATGAAAATCACCTTCACTTGTTCCTCCATCTCCAGTAAAAGCCATACTTGCTTTAAGTTGTCCTCTCTGCTGGTAAGCCAATGCGACACCATCAGCAATGGCTAATTGTGGACCCAAATGTGAAATCATTCCACAAACATGATGGGCTTTACTTCCAAAATGAAAACTTCTTTCTCTTGCTTTACTATAACTACTTCTATCGCCCTGCCATTGTTTAAATAAATCTACTAAAGGCATTTTACGAGATGTAAAAACACCCAAGTTTCGGTGTAGAGGCATAATCCACTCAGTAGGATCCATCGCTAATGTCGCACCCACTGCAATTGCTTCTTGCCCAATCCCACTAAACCATTTACTGATCTTGCCCTGCCTTAGCAATACTAACATCTTCTCTTCAATCATTCGGGGCCATAAAATGGACTCGTATAAATGAATCAACTCCTCATTACTCAGGTTACCGCGTTTATAATCCATTAGTCTTTAGAATTCAACTTGCTTAATAATTTCAATATCTCTAAGTACAACCACACAAGTGTTACTAATAAACCAAATGCGCCATACCATTCCATATATTTTGGCGCACCCATTTCTGCAGCTTTTTCAATTGCATCAAAATCTAATAATAAATTCAAAGCAGCAATACCCACAATAAACAAACTAATGCCAATACTTAATGGGGAGCTATCAAATGCAAAACCCATTTCAAATCCAAACATCCCTGCAATCCAAACAATCAAATAAAATAAGCCAATGCCCATGGTCGCAGACATGATAATAGATCTTAATTTATTTGTAACTGTGATAATTCTGAAATTATACAAGAAAAACATAGCCGCAGCAACACCTAGTGTTAAACCAACAGCATGAAGAATAATATTTGGATAACTTTTTGCAAACATGGCATTAAAGAAAGCACTGATACCTCCAATAAACAACCCTTCTAATATCCCATAAGCAGGCGTGATATAACCCGCCCAATTTGGTTTAAACATAATTACAATCGCTAAAACTAAACCACCGATTGCTCCAGCTATCATTAATGTCGTTGCGGTATTTGTATTGCCTTGCGCATACACGTTCCATACATACATTGCAGAAGCCATCACCATCAATAATAAAAATCCAAATTTGTTAATGGTGCCACGCACACTCATTACGCCAAATGCATTTGCATTTTCATGTGCAGCTTTGTCAAAAATTTTCTCTGTTAAGGTTGGATTACCTGATTTGAAGATTGCCATAATTATAAATTTTAACTACTATAAAAATACAAAATTGCAGCGAAACTTCTTCTTTAATAATTGTTAATCCCGGGTTATTTAAGCCCAGGATATTGATCTAAGCGCGCAAACTGGTATTTACTATCCTTTTTCAAATATTGTATAAACTGAACAAGTTTAATGGAGTCCTCGGGCTTTCTAAACATATGATCGTGCATTAAAAGAACAAGATGGTTTCTAGTCTTATTCTCATTATTTTGAAACATACTATCTACCATCAAAGACATCCTTTCTGCAGTTTGGATTGGACGGCCTGTCCTTGTATACCTCCATTCAATATCCCAACCAACCACATTGAAACCGGCACTATCTAATTTATTGACCAATGGACGAACTAGTTTACTAGTTGATCTTATCGTGGCCGTACTCCAACCATTATTGCCTGGTAATCGAACAATATTATTTTTGGTATCTAATACTTTTTCGGCTTGTTTAAAATCTTCTAAAGCTGAATTGGGATGATGGTAGAATTTCAAATAATCTCCGTAAGTATGCGAAAAACTATGATTGGTTAAAACAAATAAATCTGGCTGATCTAAAATTCTTTGATAAAGTCGTTTACCCCATTGAGACCTAGATTGATGTAAACCAATTTGAAAGAAGGTGGCTTTTACTTGTTCATTTGTACAAATATCAATACAGCTTGATGTGCCGAACAAAGGACCATCATCAAAACTTAAATATACAAATTTCGCATTGCTGTCTAATTGGCTATTTTGAAGACCTGTTACTGAACTGCTATTTACAACCACTTCAACAGGTGCTGAATCTTCCACTACCCCAATTTCAATATGCCAAGCAATTAAAAATTGAGTGATAATGTAAAAAATAGACCAAATGGGCATAAAACATTGATATTGAAGCCGCAAACTTAAACAAGAAATTAGAATAAACTGATAAAAGATGCGATTTTAGGGCAGATGAATTGTAACTTTGTCATCCAATTGATGCAATATGCAAAAAGAAGTTGTTTTACAAGATGTAGTGATCAAGTTTGCTGGTGATAGCGGTGATGGTATGCAATTAACCGGTCAGCAATTTACCAATAACACGGCCCTATTAGGAATCGATTTAGCGACTTTCCCAGATTTCCCTGCGGAGATTAGAGCGCCTATCGGAACCTTACCAGGCGTGAGTGGATTTCAAATTCATTTTAGCTCAAACCCAGTTTATACTCCAGGAGATACTTGTGATGTGTTGGTTGCGATGAATGCAGCTGCATTGAAAGTGAATTTAAAGAGCTTGAAAAAAGGCGGAAAAATTATTGCGAACATCGAAGGATTTGATGCAAAAAATTTAAGACTGGCTGCTTATCCAGAAGGGATTAATCCTTTGGAAGATGGTAGTTTAGATGGTTATGAATTAACCAAAGTAGATATCACTAAATTAACGAGAGAAGCTTTAAAGTCCAATACAGAATTAGGTACCAAAGAACGTGATCGAGCAAAAAACATGTTTGTTCTTGGTTTAATCTATTGGTTATACAACAGAAACTTGGACAATACCATTGATTTCTTAGAAGAGAAATTTGGTAAGAAAGAAAATATTTTAAAGAGTAATATTGATGTATTAAAAGCGGGTTACTATTATGGTGAAACTGCTGAATTATTCAATGCAAGGTATAAGGTAGAAAAATCAAAGATGGAACCAGGTACTTACAGAAGTATCATGGGTAATCAAGCTTTGTCAATGGGTTTAATTGCAGCTACTCAAAAAAGTGGATTGCCTTTATTCCTTGGATCTTATCCAATTACACCAGCATCTGATATCTTACACGAATTAAGTAAGTACAAGAATTTTGGAATTAAAACATTCCAAGCTGAAGATGAAATTGCAGGTATTGCTGCAGCAATCGGCGCTAGCTATGGAGGATCAATTGGCTTAACAACAACCTCGGGTCCAGGTATGGCTTTAAAAACTGAGGCTATTGGATTAGCTACTATGTTAGAGATTCCTTTGGTGATTGTTAATATCCAAAGAGGTGGGCCTTCAACAGGTTTACCAACAAAGACAGAACAAAGTGATTTGTTACAAGCCTATTATGGTCGTAATGGAGAAGCGCCTATTCCAGTATTAGCTGCATCTACACCAAGTGATTGTTTCTTTATGGCTTTTGAAGCAGTTAAGATTGCTTTACAACATATGACACCGGTTATTCTTTTAAGTGATGGTTATATTGCGAATGGTGCAGAACCATGGAAGTTCCCATCTGCTGCAGATTTACCAACGATCGAAGTAAAATTCAAAACTAGTTTAGCAGAAGGTGAAGATAAATTCTTGCCTTATAAGAGAGATGAAAAATTGGCTAGACCATGGGCTGTTCCAGGTACAGCAGGTCTTGAACATAGAATTGGCGGTATCGAAAAGCAACATGAAACAGGCAATGTAAGTTACGATCCAGAGAACCATGAATTCATGGTGAAAATGAGACAGGCTAAGGTAGATAAGATCGCCGACTTCATTCCTTTGCAAACAATAGATAGTGGTGGATCTACTGGAAAAGTCTTGGTACTTGGATGGGGTTCCACTTATGGTACCATCAAGAGTGCTGCTTTACAATTACAAAGTCAAGGTAAGTCTGTAAGCCACGCGCACATTAAGTATATGCGTCCATTCCCAAAAAACTTAGGCGAAATATTAGCTGGATTTGAAACGATTTTAATTCCAGAGATCAACAACGGTCAATTGATAAAAATTATTAGAGACCAATATTTTGTGGATGCGAAAGGTTTCAATAAGATCATGGGTATTCCAATTACAAAACAAGAGTTGATTACAGCGATCGAATCTTATTTATAAGCATTATAGAAGTGGATCAATACCACTTAAGAAATAAAAAAAGCGCTTCAGTCTATTTTGATCGAGGCGCTTTTTTATGCTTTCAACTTTTCTTTTCTCTTGGTTTCTTTTTCGTAGTATTTACAAAAATTAGTGATGCCGCAGCTTTCACATTTTGGACTTCGCGCGAGACAAGTATAGCGTCCGTGTAGAATTAGCCAGTGGTGTGCTTTATGGACTAGTTCAGAAGGAATGTTTTTAATTAAATCTTTTTCTACTGCCAATGGTGTACTTGCAGTCATTGGCACCAAACCGATTCTTCGACTTACCCTAAACACATGTGTATCCACCGCCATATTGGGTTGCTGATCTATCACACTTGTAATGACATTTGCAGTTTTTCTGCCTACTCCCGGCAGCTTTACTAAATCCTCAATCGTCATGGGCACTTGACCATTGAACGAAGAAAGTAGCAATTGACTCATGCCAATTAAATGCTTGGTTTTATTATTGGGATAAGAAATACTTCGGACTAAAGGAAACAAATCGTCAAAGCTAGCCTTAGACATGGTTTCGGGTGTAGGATATTTTGCAAAAATACCAGGCGTTGTTAAATTAACCCGCTTGTCGGTACATTGCGCAGAAAGTATAACTGCGACAAGTAATTGAAATGGATTTTCGTAAGTGAGCTCGGTTTCTGCAACAGGAACATGCTCTAAAAAATAATCGATGACAGCTTGATAGCGTGCTTGTTTTTTCATGCAAGATGAAACTTATTTCTTTTTATCAGGTGCAGCAGCCACGGTGTCTTCAAATAAATAAACTTCTTCCCCTTCTCTTCTTAACAGATAACGCTCTCTAGCATATTTTTCTACTGCACCGGGATTACTTTGCAAATTGTTTAATTGTTCTTGGGTAGTAGAAATTTCTTTTTGATAATAGGCTTTTGCTTGTTCTAATTTTTCTAGTTCAGCAGCACGATCTCTTTGAGTAAAAAAATCCCTTTGATCAAAGAAAAGCATCCATACTACAAAAGCTAGAATAGCAATAAAATAGCGATTGGCTACAAATGGAATAATTTTCTTGATTGCTTGCATAAAAAATGATTGCCCTAAAATTAGCATAGTTCTTAGAATAAGCCAATAAATATGTCACAAAAAAGGAGCCCCATAATTGAAGCTCCTTTATGATCAATCTATATTAAATTATTTATTGCCAAACTTCAATTTACCCTTTGTTGGGAAAAAGCCAGTTTCACCCAATTGCTCCTCAATACGGATTAATTGGTTGTATTTAGCCATACGATCTGAACGAGATGCAGAACCAGTCTTTATTTGACCACAGTTCAATGCAACTGCTAAGTCAGCAATTGTATTGTCTTCTGTCTCACCACTTCTGTGTGACATGATTGTATTGTAGCCATTATTTTGTGCCAAGCTTACCGCGTTGATTGTTTCAGTTAAAGTACCAATTTGATTTACTTTAACTAATAAACCATTTGCGATTTTCTTATCGATACCAGTTTGTAAACGATTCACATTGGTTACAAATAAATCGTCACCCACTAATTGACATTTGCTGCCAATGGTATCTGTTAAGTTTTTCCAACCAGCCCAATCGTCTTCTGCCATACCATCTTCGATAGAAACAATTGGATATTTTTTAACCCAGCTCTCCCAGTATTTAACCAATTGATCTGAGCTCATTTCTTTGCCAGAACTCTTATGAAAAACATATTTCTTTTTCTTAGCATTCCACAATTCACTATTTGCAGCATCCATTGCAATTGCAATTTGAGTGCCAGTCTTGTAACCAGCAGATTGGATGGCTTCTAATACTGTTTCAATTGCTTCTTCGTTGCTTTGGATATTTGGAGCAAATCCACCTTCATCACCCACGTTTGTGCTATATCCTTTCTTCTTCAATGTGCTTTTTAACTGATGGAAGATTTCAACACCCCAACGTAAACCTTCGCTAAAGTTAGGAGCACCAACAGGCATGATCATGAATTCTTGGAAATCAATT
>CAZLKW010000017.1:0-34884 GCA_964560215.1 uncultured Sediminibacterium sp.
ATGAAAATAGGAGGGATGCATATTAATATGTTGAGTAATTTGATAGCCGTCCCATTTGTCAAACCAAGATTGTAAAGCATCAAAAATAGAAAACTGACTTATTTCCTTGTTCATATAGTCTGAATAGTAAAAATCGGTCACACATGAGTTTTCCATAAAAAATTGAATGGTACTAAAATCATGGTAGGCACCCGGATAGTACAAGCTTTTACATTTAGATAGCTCATTCATAGTGGAAGATGGTAATTCACAAAACCATTTTTCCATAATTGTTGAAGCGTTTAAATATTGCTCATAATTTTTAAGTATCATTAACTCATCACCTGTTTTTGAAGCAATTTTCCCAAGTACTTCTTCATCTTTCTTAAACCATTTACAAAATAATGGTAAGTATTTATGAATAATAAAATGGTTATAGTCATCATGGTTAATTGCAGCTATTACGATATCCCTATCTTGTTTTAATTGCTCAGTTGCGTAATCATAACTTTTGGAATTTATACTAATTGCAAATAACATTAACTCTTTATCATTTTTGTATGTATCATCGGCTTTATGCCAATTATGCACATTAAAGTAAATAGCAGCTAGTAGGCTATATTTACTGTTATTCAAAGTGGAATTGTGTACTTTATAATACCATCTAAATTTATATCCTTTAAATATTTCAAAAATTATGTCTTTGAGATCAAATATGTTTAATTGAGTGTATGATAACGCTAAAAAGTGTTCATTTGCCGCCACCTTAACTAATTCCATATCATTTTGGAGTATTGGGTTGGCAAAAGCTAAATTTAATCCGTTCTTTCTAACGGCTTTCATTACAATTTCTCTATTATTTCTAATTGTCTCATTTCCGAGATTTAAACTGTATTTTGTCTCACTGGGCCTATCTAAAATGATTGATATAATTTCCTCGTCATTATTTAAAAATGCTAAAGGAATATATTGAACTGAACATCTTTTTTTGGCAGCAGCTAAAACAATATTTCGGTTTAATCTCATTTTTTCACTTGCATACTTTAAAGCATTCCCATAGTTGCTTACAGCAGCCAATACTATATTTTCATTATTTTTTAAAGCCTCACTGGCATATTTTAATGACTTCCCGTTTTCGCTCACAGCTGTCAAAACAATTCCTTCATCATTTTTTTGATCAGCAGTAGCATAATATAAAGATGCCCCATTTATAGCCATTACTTTTAATATAAATGTGTGGTCATGTAATAAATTGGCACTTGCATAGGAGAGTGCTTTATCATAGTTTTTGACTACCGATAAAATCAAATTTTCATTGTCATTTAACTGGGCACCATATTGGGCATATACTTTATCCATGCTTTAATTTTTTTATTTTGTTTCTATGATAACTTTCCCATTAATCACGGTAATATTGGTCTAGGTATTGTTGCCACTTAAATTAATTTTAACGCCATTTACTGAAATTGTATTTTGTGATCCTTGCTTTCTTTTTTGGCCAACTCTCCTAATTTCTTCAAAATTTAAGATTTTTTTCAGTTGTCTAGCTTTTGCTCTCTGTTTTGGGTGTTACTGAGTTTGCGGTTGCTTTTGAGTCTAATAAAAAATTAGGTAATTTGTTAATTTAAGAATCCAATTTTTTTGGTCACTGTAGTTGCTCTTACATATTCACTATCAATATTATATATATCTGCTAAACACATTGGCTCGTTTACTTTAATGTTCTTACCAATATGTTTTAATAATTTGTTTGTCTCTTCAATTGATAACTTATCAAATTTGTGTTCCGCAACCAAACGTCCTTTTCTTAATAATGCAGGATCAATGCGTTCTCTATCCATATTAAATGTGGCTATTATTTGAATATTTAAACAATCACCTAAAATACCATCGGTTAAGTTTAAAATGTTGGAAACACCTGCAGCGGATCCATTGGTTTTGCGATCTGATATTACACGTTCAGCATCCTCAATAATTAAAATACTATTTTTATGGTTCATTAAAAATGGGATAATACTAGGTTCGGATAACATCTCTGCCATAGAGGGTGGTATAAACAATATCTCTTTTTCTTTTACAACGCTGGTCAAATATTTTAAATATGTGCTTTTACCAGTACCTGGTTCACCCCAAAAAGCAAAGAAGCCTTTATCATTGTCTTTGTTCAAACGGTTAATGATTATTTCATGGGTATGCATAAATTTTTTACCATAGTTTAAAGCCAAGTTCATTGGTGGTGTATCCAAATAATATGACTCAGTATCTAAACCGTTTCGCGCGCTTTTAACTAAACAAATATTTGATTTCTTCTCTACCAGTATATATTTATCCAAATGCTCCCATTCTATCTGGAATTGAACACGTCCTAATTTTACGTTATAGAATATTACGATATTCGAAAAGGGAGTAGTTTCATTGTCATTTGAATTGTTTTCAAATAGTATGATCATTTGTTTATCCATGTTTACATACATTGTTTTTTCAGCTGAATTATATCTTTTTGTACTGATATTTACTTGTACCTCCTGAAAAAAACCTTTTTTTATAAAGTAGTCTACTACCATTGGCTCAAAATCATTATCATGTTCAAATTTTGACGGCAACTGACCAAATGAGGCAATATAAAACTGCAATACTGGAATTTCATCCTCGTAACATTGTTGATAGATAGAGTAGGACGCTGGTAATTTAGTTTTCATGTTTGTGATATTTTTTTTCACTAAGCCACTAAGGAATGCGACTCAGTGTTTATTTTTTTATTCCAATTGTGTTCAATTAGGTTGTCGGTCCAATGTATCCTTATAATATTGGCGGATCCCTCATTGATTACAACCTTATTACTCCATATATCATCAACTCCATCCCTGTCAAAAGTGTATAATTTCAACGCCCAACTGGGGATATGTTCTCTGGTACATATAAAGGAGGTCTTTTTTAATCGTTCACTGTTCTTGTTAATGTCGTCAATATCATTTGACATAACAGGATCAATAAACCATTTCCCTCTGAACGCGTGGGTGTCTATTCTCCAATAGTCATGTATAGTCATCCGACTTTTCATAACTGATGGAAGGGGAGTTCTAAAGGGACGGTAAAAGTCCAAACAGAAAGGAAAAAGATCCTGGGCTTTTCCCAATCCATTGTTGGCAAAAACTGCCCAGTCATCTCTACAAATAAGGCCCTCTTCCCTTATTTTTTCTCTTAACTCAAAGTTGTTTAATTCTGGACGTTCGTGTCTACCAATGTCTCTGTGACTTACATGCCACACATAACGTTCGGGTTTAATTTCAGTCTCGAGATTCCATTTTTTACCTGTTTTTAAATACCAAGGTCTTTCCCATTTACCTGTAATTGTTTTCATAACTATTAGTTTTAAATGTTGGTATCGCACCACAAAGCAGTAGCTTAATAGTGGGTACTTTAAATATTTATTGCTAATAGTAGTTGCAGTTACATGGGCATAAAAGGATTCCATCTTGTACTTTTAAAGAGTACAAAGCAATGCAATAATTTAAATGAAAGCTTAATTTTTGAAACTTGACAAGCTTGTTAAAACTAACTAGCTTTTTTTACGGAGACCTTACTTTGCATTCTAATCACTTTATAGGTGATTTCTTTGGCCTTTTTATCTTTAATGGTATGTATTTTGTATTCTTCCAAGGGTTGGTTGCCAATTACGCAAGATTTTACTGATGCGTTAATTTTACTGATAACAGAATATATTTTTGGTTGAATGCTTTTTGTTTCATTCTTTTTGAATTTGTAACTTGTTTCGGCAGCTTTTTTGTCTTTATCCTTATTTTTATCTTCTAATGTAGTTGATTTTTCAAATTGATTCAAAATGGTTTGATATGCTTTATTGAAATCTAATTTATTTTTCCCTTTTGCTTCACTTTGGTAAATTTCAGCTAATTCTTTCATCACATCATCATCCTCTATACCAAATTCTTTAATGGTAATGCCATTTGCATTTCTTAAAAGATAAATATAAATTGCTTTATGTAAAGGGCCAGTTAACTGTAGGGTTTTTTTATACTGTGTGAATTCGATTTCAGTTACTCCGGCGCCAATAGAAGTTTTTACTAAATTGATATCGCTAATTTTCTTATTGATATTTAAATATCTAAAAGTTCGTAAGGTTTCATTTCTGATGGCATCTAAAAATTTTAGAAGGAAATAAACATCATCAAATATGATATGTTCTTTTAATTTTTCTAAACAGTTTTCACAAATATCTCCCGTTCTTATTTTAATATTAATTTCACTTTTATTAACACACATGTCACTTATACATCCAATTGCAGGGCTTTGGTGTGAATAGTTTTTTGCAAGTTCACTATAGCTGCAGCCCATATTACTATGTACGATCAATCCAATGATTTCATAAGCTATTGGATAAATTTTATTATAACCAGGTAGAAAAAAGTCCCATAAGTCAGTATGGATAAAGCCATTTTTTATATTTTTATCGTCTAGGGCACTAAAGTAATTGTAATTATTAGCAGTATTTGTTAATAAAATTACCAAATCGCTTTTTTGGACATCCTTATTTTTTGATCTAAAGTTGGCGCAAATATTATATAATACATTCCAGGAAGTGAATTGTTGTGTCTTATTTTTTGCAAACTTTCTGATATTATCTTTTTCCTTTTTTTCTTTGAATTGATTTCCAAAATAGGGTGAGTTGATTAAGAATTCAGCTGAATTTTGATTCATTTGCTGATTCGTTAAATCTTTAGCTGCTATTTTAATTCCATCTTTATGGGGTATAAATATACTTGTACTATTTTTTCGCTCTTTTTTGAAAATATTGTTTAAAAACAAAATGAGTGCGTTAAAATCCTTCTCTTCAAAATCGTTGGATCTAATCAAGTGAACTTTAGGTAGTGGTTTTGCTGCCATAAGGTTGAATTTAATTTTGACAACATTGTCAAAAGCTCAATAATTGATTTGCTAAACTATGGGGGAGTAATTTGCAGTCTAATCAAATGTAGTAAATATTTAAAATCAAAACAATTTTTATGAACAATACCAAAACATTTTATTTACATGTTGAAGATCCGACAACAGTTTTTTTATCAGGATTATATAAGGATGACAAAAATGCAACACTTGTCACAAAAGGATTAAGTAAAGAACAGGTTTTACAACAGATTGATAATCATGATCGATCAGTTTTTTTAGGCCATGGGACTAATCGTGGGTTGCTTAATATAGGAGCGGCATTTACAAATACCAATGGATATATCATTGATGATGAAGCAGTTGAATTGCTTCGAAAAAAAAGCAACACAATTTTCATATGGTGCTATGCAAGTGAATTTCAAAAAAAGCACAATTTGCTTGGTGTTTCAAGCTCAATGTTTATTTCACAAGATGATGAATTATGGGTGGCAAATTTATCACAAAACGCAGCAAGTTATATTCAAGATTCAAACGATACGTTTGTATCTATTTTGAAAGAATGTATGCATTTAAGTAATGAAAAAATTTATACACATTTAAAGAAAGAATATGGCAAGTTGGCGTTGAGTAATCCAGTTGCTAAATTTAATTGGGAACATTTATATTATTCAAATTAGCAACTATGAATAAAACAAATACGATACATCCATATATGCTTTTGGAGATCAAAGATTTTGAACCAACTCATGATTTTTTTGAATTTCTTTTAAGAAATAAAAAATATATATACCTAGCGATTTTTGAAACATTTAAGGGATTTACTGTTGAAAGCCAAATGGAAAAATTAAGATTGTCCATAAAAGTATTAACTGATAATCCAGATCCATTAATATTTCACTTCGATTTATCACTAAATGACCGTTATATGTTAAGTGACTTGTTAATGCCTTATTTTATTGATGAATCTGAATTTGAAATTTGTGAAAAAATTACAAAAACAATTCAACTTCTTGATGGCCTAAAACTTACTCAATAAATTGACAAGCTTGTTAAAGATGCCTGAAATTAATTCTTTTTAATAATACTGCTAAGTTTGTGAAATATTATTAAAAACCTAAACTCAATAATTATGACTTACGATTTAACGCTACATGAAAAACATGCAATTTTTGAAACAAATGACGGAGATCGAGTATTGATAGATACCGGTGTCCCATTTACATTTCACACCGCTAACCAATGGGATTTTGAAGGGACTGCATATTCCACTAAAATGAGTATGGGTGGGATTGATGTAAATTCTGTATCTGAATTGGTAGGAACAGGTATAACTACCTTGCTTGGTGGAGATATTTTATCTAAATACAAAGTTGGGTTAAGCTACCAAGATTATAAAGTATGTTTTGAACCCTTGAGTTTTCAAATTAACCAAGCGGTAACCATACCCATTCAAATGTATTCAGGGTATATGCTAATTCAAGTAGTAATTAATGGCCATTCTGTGTTAGGTTATCTTGACACTGGTGCTAAGCTCTCCTATATTAGTAACCAATTGAAAAATGGATTGACTCTCAATACGGATAAAACAAAAGACTTTTATATTGGTATCGGAACATATGAAACAGAAACTTATACGACAAATGCTTATATGTCCAATGGAGAAAGCTTTGAAGGAACATTTGGTGTTTTACCAGATCAAATAGCAAGCCGTTTTTTTGGTGGCCAAAGACAAGCTATTATTGGTTCTGACTTGTTTTTTGCTTATAAAACTGTATGGTTGGATTATGCCAACAATTGCATCCATCTTGAATCATAATGAGGTGAATGAGTATATGGCAAGCTTGTCAAGTGGCTAATAGCTTTGAAACGAAAAAAATGACTAGTAAATTTGTATTCTGAATTCGATATTGTTTCTTCTCTTGTTAGTTGTTATTTATTGATGTTTTGTTTTTTGTTATTGTGTGTGTTAAATGGGGGCGTGTTAGTATTAAATTAGTAACCGCCCCTAATTTTTAAGGCTAATAATAAAAGTAGCTATATTGAATTTCTGAATAGACTAAAAAAGGGTTTTTACATTTGTGGCACCAAGTTTGAACTTACAACTGGGTTAAAACTAAAATTGACTATAAACACTATGAAATATACACCTACTGACCAATTAATAGCTACCGAAATGGACAATTTAACCCAACGTATATATAAATTGAAGTCAGGTGTTGCTTCAGGGTATGCAAATTTGGATCATGCCTTAGGTGGGGTAGGATTTGAGCGTGGTAATTTGTGTATAATAGCTGGTCGTCCATCAATGGGTAAGACTTTGACAGCAATCAACATTCTCGTAAACCAGCTACGTAATTTACCTTCCGAAGCGGTGCTAATATATTTTACTGGCGCTATGAGTGCTACTGAGTTGATTCAAAAAATAATGGCGATAGTCTTTAAATTGGATATCCAAAAAATCCAATCTGGTACTATCTCTAAACAGGATTTAGCAATAATAAATGCTGACCCATTTATGGAAAAGCTTAGTAAAGCATTGGTAATCATTGATAATGAGTCCCCAAGCATTGCGGACATTAAACAGCTATTACTAACAATTGATAATCAGGGAAAGACCATACAGATGGTAACCATTGATACTTTACAAAATATACAAACCGAGGGCTTTTTGAATACCGAACAAGGAATTGTTCATATGTTAAAGGGCCTAAAAATAATAGCGAATCAAATGCAATTCCCAGTTTTATTGTTATCCGATGTGAACCGTAGCGTAGAATACCGAAATGGTTCCAAAATACCAATGTTGAAGGACTTAAAAGGTTCCAGATTAATAGCAGATCAGGTACAGCATTGTTTTTTTGTACTAAGACCATTTTACTATGAAGTTCCTGATGAATCGCCGGTTTTAGAGGAGGAATTGCACTTAATATGCAAAAAGAATATGTACGGACCAACGGATACACTAAGTTTTAAGACAGACTTAAAAAAACAAATACTATCCGCTGGTTCTATTTTCAGCTTAGATTAGTATTTTTTATATATAAAAACAAGTCGTAAATTTAGAATCCCCCCAGACCTTTAAAAAATAATCAAATTATGAGTGTAAAATTTGTACATACAGCCGATTTGCAATTGGCCAAGCCCTATGGCCCAATTCAAGATGAAATTAAACGTGTCAAATTAAAAAATGTTAGATATGAAGTTTTTACTTCTATCAAAAGGATGGTAGAGGAAGATGCTGCTTCATTTGTTGTAATTGCTGGAGATTTATTTGATTCTTTAACTCCAACGAATACTGAAGTTTCACAAGCCTGTGGTTTTATTGGAGCAATTAAAGTTCCGGTTTATGTTATTCCTGGTAATCATGATCATGGAGGAAAAGGGGGAATTTGGGGACAAGATTTTTTTATTAAAGAGCAAGCAAGTTTAGCACCCAATTTAAAAGTGTTGTTGGAAGCCAAGCCTATCGAAATTGAAAATGCAATTTTGTTTCCTTGTCCATTACTAAGACAACATGAAACTGCTGATTTAACATCTTGGTTAAGAGCAGTTGACTTTTCAAATTTTCCAGCGAATAAACCTAGAATTATAATTGCTCATGGGACTATTCAAGGGTTTATTGGTAATGATGCTGATGAAGAACATACTATTGCTAATATGATAAATCTTAGCAATATTCCAAATGTTGACTATGATTATATTGCTTTAGGTGATTGGCATGGAACAAAAAAGGTAGGTGACAAAGCTTGGTATTCGGGTACTCCCGAAATTGACCGTTTTATTAAAGGCGTTGATAATAAACCAGGACATATCCTTTTAGTTGAAGCTGAAAGAAACGTTGAACCTAGAGTAAAACAGAATAGAACAACTAAAGTGGAGTGGTATGAAAAAGAGTTTGAATTTTTAGATCATAACTCATTTGAAGTTTTTGATGCTGAAATAGATGCAATTATAGGAACAAGAATTACTGAAGATATACTAAAGTTAAGTTTAACTGGACATTTAGGATTAGCAGATTTCACTAGACTAGAAGAAAAAATTGTCACATTGGAATCGAGATTAATTAATTTAAAACTTGACAACAATGTAGCTATTACTCCCACAACAGAAGAGATAGAGACGTTGAAGAATAGAACGGAAGATCCTTTAATTTCAAGTGTTGCAGATAAGTTAATTAATGCTAGTTTATCTGGAAATGAAGAAGCTGAAATTGCTATTATAGCATTAAGAGAATTATACGCAGTTTGTAAATAATAAAACAAGTAAAAAATGGAATTTATAAAAGCAACAATTCGTAACTACAGAATCCATAAGGAGCAGGTTGTAAATTTTGACGAAAAATTGACATTGGTTGGAGGTGAAAATGAGAAGGGGAAAAGTACAATTGCAGAAGCAATATATAGAGCACTTTTTTTAAAAGCTGACGGACAAAATGAAATAATTGAGTCCATGAGATCAACTAAGCATCTTGGAGGAGACCCTGAGGTAGAGTTGATATTTAAATCAAATGGTAAAGTATATACGTTATTAAAAAAGTTTGGTAAGAAAGGATCTGTGACATTATCAGAACCTAACATGACAACCTTAAGTGGTGATGGAGCAGAAACAATGCTTGAGCAATTAATTAAAACTAAAACAAATGTAAGTGCCCAGAGTTTTAAGAGTAGTATTAAATGGCCATTATTATGGGTATGGCAAACAAAATCAGGTGATAATCCAGTTGGATTAATTGGAGAAAACAAGGATAGATTAATGAACAAACTTCAAAATTTAGGTGCTGCTGCTGTATTATCATCAAACCTAGATCTTAAAACATCTGATGCATTCTCAGCACTATATGCGGAGACCTTCTCCAAAAAGGGAGAATTTAAGACTAGTTCAAGTGTAAAATTGGCGCAGGATGCTTTTGCAGAAGTTGAGAAAATGTATTTGTCTGCTAAAGATAAAGTTGAAAGTTTACTAGATGCCTCTAATAGATATGAGAGTTTAAAAGTAGACTTGCAAACTGAACAAGATTCAAATAAGTCAATTAAGGATGAAAATGCAGAGCTGGTAAAAAGAATTGATAAAATAAGGCAACTTGAAAATGAAAAAATTATTCAAAATGCAAAGCATAGTGAAGTAAAAAATGAATCCGATGGTTTGGTGAAAACCAAAAATCAGATTATAGATATTAAAGCAAGAATTAATGAGCTTACTCTGAAAATTGAACCATCAAGAAACGCGTTGAATGATAATAATGAAAAGCTTAAATCTAATTTACTAGCTTTAAAGGAGACTGCTATTGAATTGAAAAATTTATATAAAGATGAGACATTGTACAGAAATACTATTGATTTGTGCAATATTTATAAATCTGGGGTGAATAGTAAAGCACTATTGGAAGACTTAGTGAAAGTCAAAATAGAGGCAGATGGCTATAAAATCAAGATACAAGAACTAGAAAATGATTTAAATCAATTATTGAGCGTTACAAAAGTTGATATAGATAAATTAACTGGAGTTAAGAGAGATTTAGATTTATCAAAAGCAAAATTAGATGCAATTGCAACTACTTTCGAAGTGATTAGCAGTAGCGAAGATGTATTGATAAATGACATTAAGCAACCGATTGGAGTTAAGGTAAATTTTGATGACAATTTTGAAATCAAAGTAGGCACTAATACAAGAATTTCAATTACGCCAGGAGGTGGAACCTCCTTAACCCAAGCTAAAATACAATATGAGCAACTTGCTGACATTTTTGAGCAAGGTTTAGCGGGGTTAGGATTTAATAATTTAGATGAAGCAACAGCTACTTACATTAAAAGACAAAATATTGAATCTGCAATCAAAAGCAACAATTCCTTATTACAAGGACTCAATGCGGAACAAATAGATTCTAAAATTAGTAAGCTAGAGAGTGAAATTTCTTCAATCAAAACAACATTAATTCAAAAAGCAGAAATTTATAATTTACAAGATTCTCATTTTGACGAAAATAATTTAAATGAAATTCTAGAATCAAACAATAGTTTGCTAAAAGCCATTTCGGGTAAATTGAAAATTGCTAATGAAAAGAGTGATCACTTAAACCAAGAAAATGAAACTATTGAGAAGTTGGTTCAAGAGTTAACTAACAGTATTAAAGATGATGAAGCTGAATTGGATGCAAAGTCAAATAATTTGAAATTTATATTTGAGAAGGAAGTGGATATTGCAACACTTGAAAGCAAAATTTCAAGTATTGGTAATATTGTTGCAAAGGAGTTTGAAATTTTGTCTAAAATAAATGAAAACATTCAAGAACAACTACCTAATAGTATTGAATCTGACACTGAGCGACTTTCTAGGTCATTAAGAATTTCCAACGAAAATGTTTCAAAATTAAAAGAAGATTTAACAAGGCTGGAGGTTATTTTGACAAATAACGGGAGTGAGAATCCTAGTGAAAGCTTAAGTAAGTATGAAGCGAAATTAAAAATTACACAAGATAAATTTAATGCAGAATCTAAAAAAGCAAAAGCAATTCAGTTATTAAATTCATTATTTACAGAAGAACAACAACAACTTGCAAATAAGCTAACTCAGCCTTTAGCAAATAGAATAAATGATTACTTAATCCAACTATTTGGAGGAAGTGTAAACGTTAGTATTAAACAAGAAGCTGGTGAGTTTAAAGAGTTCTTGATTTCAAGAGATGGTAGGGAGGCCTTTAGCTTTGATTCATTAAGTGGCGGAACTAAAGAACAATTTTCTGCTGCAATTAGATTAGCTATGGCTGAAGTTTTAGCTACAGATTTTGATAATAAATTGCCAATTGTATTTGATGATGCATTTACCAATTCTGATAAAGGAAGAATAAGAAGAATTCAGCCAATGTTAGATTTGGCTTCTAGTAGAGGAGTTCAAGTGATTGTACTAACATGTCATCCTGAATCTTATGCATCATTAGGTGCAAAAAAAGTAATGTTAAACTAAAAATTATTAAACTTAAAATGGGGGTGAAATACATACCAGCCTGAATAAAAGGCACACGCGCTTAAACCATGGTGACAAATACCAAACAACCGATTCACCCCCTACTTTTAAATTTAACCAAATATGAAAAAGGATATACAAGCTTTAGAATTAGAAAATGGAGCACCTTTATTTACGCTTGATGAAATTACCAAGGCTTTTAAGGCTTTAGTAAACGCAAAGGTTAAAAATAAAAGACGTTCAACAGCATTTAGAGACTTTGATTTATTCTACAATCCTAGAAAATTTAGTTTACTACCAATTGGACTAGATGGTCAAACCACCATACACGTTTATGCAACCGAGGAAACAAAAGAAAAGTTTTTGTGGGAAATTTACCGTTTGCTTAATGATTTTGAAAAGGAAAGAACCCAAACACCAAGATTTGCTTTTAAGAAGTTTAAAACCGTTGAGTATGAAACAAAGCCTGGGAAACTAAGAAAGATGTCAATTCCTTGTTTAAGAGATCAGGTGGTGGTAAGATGTATTTTGAATAGATTAAACCAAATTGGGATTGTTGATGCAGAAAATAAACCCAATCAGAATATACCAGCAATAACTGCTAAAATTAAGGGCTTGATTCATTCAAATCCTAAAAGACAAATTATTAGAACAGATATAAAAGATTTTTATCCAAGTGTAAATACCGAAAAATTGCTCACTTTTCTTGAAGCAAGTCATGGTGCTCAAATTGGTTCTAGATTAATGGATTTAATTAGAAAGGCTTTGGTTGATAATAAGTCAGCTGGGTCATATACAGGATTGCCTTTAGGAATGGGTACATCAGTATTATTAGCCAACTATTATATCTCTCATTTAGGCTTGTCTCATTTTTATGAAGGGGTAAATGTAATCCGATATGAGGATGACTTAATTATGTTTCTTGACGAAGGTGTGGATGCTGAAGATGTAAAAAAGAAATTAGACGAAAAGTTAACTGAATTTGGGCTAACCCGCAATGAAGATAAGACTGAAGTGCTAAGTTGTATGGCGCCCTTTATTTTTTTAGGGGTTAGCTATGATAATGGGAATGTATCAGTTACTGAGGAAAGAATGAAAAAATGGAAAGAAGATGTAAAGAGTGATATCCATAATGAAATCATAAATTATCGCACTTTAGAATTAATTAATCCCAATGCAGTCATTCCTAAGAGAAAGGAAATCGTAGATATGATTTGGAAACAACACCAGCGTGGGAAGAGAAGTTATTTTCATCAACATTATTTAAAAATTAAAGCTATAAATGAAAATAGCTATACAGGTTCATAAATAATATTTGAGCTTATTAATTGTTCTAAATCAAAAAAAAGAAATGGCAGAGAAAAAATATTTTATACCTGGAACACCTTTTAAATTTAGCCGAAGCAAGGTTGAGCTTTTTACCGAATGCCCGAGATGTTTTTATTTAGATAGAGTGAAAGGAGTCGGCAGGCCTGCTGGTTTTCCATTTAGTTTAAATAATGCAGTTGATACCTTATTTAAAAAAGAATTTGATGCCTATAGAACTATTCAGCAACCCCATCCATTGTTAAAAGCATACGATTTAGACTTGGTACCTTTTCAGCACCCTAAAATGGAGGATTGGAGATTTAATTTCAAAGGCATACAAACAATATATAAAGGGTATGAATATTATGGAGCGGTTGATGATATATGGGTAGACGATGCTGGAACTTTGTATGTTGTAGATTATAAAGCTACTGCAAAGGAGGAAGTGGTAACTGCGTTAAGTACTGCAAGTTATCATGATTCATACCGTCGTCAAATGGAATTTTATCAATGGTTATTAACTCAAAATGGTTTTAGGGTGTCAAACACTGGTTATTTTGTTTATACAACTGGAGATAATACGCAGCCTAATTTTAGCAATGAGTTAAAGTTTCGAACACGTCTCATTGCACATACTGGTGATCATAAATGGGTGGAACCGACATTGGATATAATGATAGCTTGTGCGTCTCAAGCTCAAGTACCCGCTAGTGGTAAAGATTGTGCATATTGTCAATTTGCAGATGAAAGAAGTAAATATTAAATTATTTATCATTAAAATTAGATTCAATGCTTATAAATACGATGACAGATGAGGAAGTAACCAAAGAGATTCTATCTGATTATAAAGAAATTTATGACAGACGAACAATTGATAGATTGGTTGAAGGGTATGAGAAGCAAAGAAGAAAATTTAAAATTTCTAAAACCGAAGAATATCCTATTACCCAAGAGTTTAAGTCTCGTAGGAAGAATCCTTGGATTATGATAATGAGAAAAAGGGAGAAGTCCGAAAAGTACAATAGTGTGATGGATACGAGCTATGAATTAGTGACTTATTATTATACCTCCATGGGCTTGAGGGTATTTAGTTATTTAGAGGACAATACAATAGTTGTATATAATGGTCATGTTTTTAGTAGATATCGAATGAGAATGGGGTTGGATATTGAATCTATCATTGATGTTGTTAAAGTTTTCTTTTGTAACACAAGTAACATCGTATTCGACTTCGTTGAGGAAGAAAATCCAAATTCAATGTTTATGGGTTTGACAAATGAAGGTTATTTGTTTGGCACCAGAAAAGATTCAGTTTCATGGACTATCGTTAAAACATTTGTAAACAAAGAAACCGCTACTTTAAATCAATTCGAAAAGGAGCAAGATTTACAAATTATGAAGGATTTCTTTTTTATTCATATAAAAGCAGAGGAGCGAAAAGAAAAGTTTTATCAGGATATGCTTGGGTTATTTAGAGAAAACTTTGTATCTGTGAATGGGAAAGTAGTCCCAAAGAATTATGATGAAAATAAAATTGAACTTATGGGTAGTAAATTAATTCAACGAGGAAATAGATAATCAAAATTAAATTAAACATGCCAGTAGATTTATCAAAAATTTTAGTAGTAGGTATTTCCTCCCGTTCCTTGTTTTCCTTGGAGCATGAGAATGAAATATTTGAAAAAGAGGGTGTAGCTGCATTTAGAAAGTACCAAGAGGAGAATGAAAATGTAGTGTTAACCCCGGGACCTTCTTTTCAATTGATTAAGAAACTATTGGAATTAAATAAAATTAGTAGCCAACAGGTAGTTGAGATTGTGGTGATGTCCAGTAATAGTCCACAAACTGGTATGCGTGTAATGAACTCCATTAAAGCGCATAATTTAGATATTACGCGTATGGCTTTTACAGGTGGCGAGCCAATTAGTTCCTATTTGCCGGGCTATGGCGTGGACTTGTTCTTGTCTAGAGACGAAGAGGATGTTCAAGCTGTAATTGATTCCAAATTAGCAGCAGCTGCTATTATATTAAATGCCCCAGAAAATATCAAGTCCAATCCCAATGTAGTAAAATTTGGTTTTGATGCAGACGAGGTATTGTTTACAAGCAGCGAATATCGTTATCAAACTGAAGGATTAGATGCTTTTTTGCAACACGAAAAGGAGAATGAAAATGTGCCTTTGCCTGAAGGTCCATTTGCAAAGTTTCTTTTAAAGCTCTCCCAAATTCAACAATATCTACCAGGCCCTGAGGAATTATCTCCCTTAAAATTGGCTATTATCACTGCACGTTCTGGTGATGCAATTCAAAGGGTGGTAAACACACTTAAACTTTGGGGAGTATACATTCACGAAATACACTTTCTTGGAGGTTTATCTAAAGATAAAATATTAGAAGCAGCTGCAGTAGACTTTTTCTGTGATGACAGTGAAGCACATTTAGTGCCAGCATCTAAAAAAGTACCAACGGGGAAAGTGCCATATGCCACAGGAAGTAAAATGAAAAATTTAGAAAAATAATAATATCTAATTAAAGAAATTAAACGAGAGATATGAACATTACCGAAGATGTACACAAACAGTTTGCTGAATACTTTGATGAAAAAGCAATATGGCCATATGCGTATTTATTGTCGCAACGACTTACGGAGGGGAATATTTGTATTTCAATGGAGGACATGCCTGAGAATATAAAATCAACTCCATACAAGGAACCGCCTGTTCCAACAAGAGAGTTGTTAAAAATGAGTCAATTGGTGACAAATAATGGGTCCAATTCAACTCCTTTTGTATTGCATAATGATAGACTGTACTTTCAACGCTATTTTAAATACGAAACAAGTATTATTGAAAAATTAAAAAGTTTAATTGCAGCAGAAAAATCTGTTTTAACTGAAAGAATGCAGCAACTGGAATCAAAAGCTGCATTAATTAAAACACTAATTACAGACTATTCATTAGATGGTTTGATGTCAAAAGAAAAAGTTGATTGGCAATTAGTAGCTGTTTTGCAATCATTACTAAATAATTTTTCTATTATTACAGGTGGGCCAGGTACTGGTAAAACTACCACCTTGGCAAAGTTGTTGATTGTACTATATGAATTAGACCCAAATGCATCAGTTGCATTAGCAGCACCAACTGGAAAAGCGTCAATGAGAATGGCCGATTCTTTAAAAGCAAGTACTATAAAATTCACGGATGCAACTAAGGCCAAAATTGAAAATTTAAAACCTAGCACCATTCATAGTTTGTTAGGTTATAAAAAAGAGTCAGTAAATTTTAAACACAATGCTAATAAGCCTTTGCCTTATAATTGGGTAGTGGTCGATGAAGCTTCTATGATTGACGTTCCTATGTTCTCAAAATTGCTTGAGGCATTAGGGGATAATTGCCGAATTATATTATTAGGAGATAAGGATCAATTAGCTTCAGTGGAGGCAGGAAGTTTATTAGGTGATTTGTGCCAAACATTACCAAGCTTAAATATGTTTGAAAATGATAAGGCAAATTGGATTAATGAGTTTATTACCGATCCTGAAAGAAAGATAAATGCTGAATTTATTGGAGATCAAAAACAATTAATGTCGGGCCATATAATTGAATTAAAATTCAGTCATCGATTTAATAGCCAAGGAACAATTGGGAAAGTTAGTAAGGCAGTTATTGAGGGTAAGTTTGAAGAAACAAAAATGCTTATTGAAAATGCAGTAGACAAGAGTGTTATTCTTGATAATGAATACTCACCTGAATTATTAGAAACTTTTGTTGAAGGCTATTCAAAATACATTAAAGAGCCGGATATAAAAGAGGCCCTAAAAAAAGTAAATGAATTAAGAGTATTAGTAGCTGTAAGACAAGGTCCTAGAGGGCTGCATGCCACCAATAAAGCTATTGAATTGCATTTACGTAAAAAGGGATTGATAAAGCCTGATGTAGAGATGTATGAAAATAGGCCTATAATGGTAACACGTAACATGCATGATTTAGGGTTATTAAATGGAGATACTGGAATAATGAGAAAAGACACCAATAATACTTTAAGGGTTTGGTTTGAAGATGGACAAGGTGGAATTAAATCAATTCTGCCAGCTTATTTAAACTATACCGAAACTGCATTTGCAATGACGATTCATAAAAGTCAGGGGTCTGAATTTGAAAATGTGATGGTTGTTTTACCCGAAGGCACTTCCAATGCATTATTGACAAGGGAATTACTTTATACGGGTATTACAAGAGCAAGAAAAACAATTACTATCCAAGGAGAAATTGAAACTATTAAACATGCCATAGAGTTATGTGTAAATAGAATTTCTGGCATTACTGGTAGAATCGATAATTAATTTAAGAAAAAGAAACTATGAGCATTTATTTAAACGTCTCAAATTCATTGCAGCCTTTGTCATTAAGATTAGCTAATGATTTGAATGCAAATATTCAAGATCCATTTGTTAAGCAATGGGTAGTTACCCAAACTGAGGGGATGAATAGTTGGTTAAAACAAAGTATTGCTAAAGAATATGGGATAGCTGCCAATATTAATTTTTGTAAGCCTAATGATATTATAGCAGAAATATATCGTTCAGGTTTATCAACTGGGAAGCAAATCATAAATACAGAAACAATACGTTGGAGTATCTATGAGATATTGGATCTCCCTGATTTTAAGTCCAAATTTGAGGAAATTGCTACTTACTATGTAAATAATGATATCAAAAGAATTGCATTAAGTGATGAATTAGCTGATTTATTTGATCAATACCAAGTATATAGACATGATACTGTTAAGGAATGGACAGCGCGTTTAAATAATAAGGAGGAGGCAAAAGAATGGCAGGAGTGGATTTGGCATAAAATAAAAAATAAGCTAGGGGAAGACTACCAAGATAGAGTAGAAATGGCCCAGCTTCTTATTGAAGGTTTGTCAAGAGAGGATGTAAAGGCAGATGTGAAAAGAAAGATTCCAGCTTTGCATTTATTTGGTATAGCTGTTATTACGCCTTATTATTTACATATATTTTATGAGTTGTCTAAGTTCATGGAAATCCATTTATATCTAGTTAATCCAAGTCCGGAGCAAATATGGATGGACGATGTCACAGAAAAACAAATTTCTAAGCTACTAACCATTCAAAATAAACCAAGGGCGGAAGTGGATCTTTTAATGGTTGGTAATGACTTATTATTAAACTGGGGTACTATAGTAAAGCAGTCATTTGCATTATTAATGAAACATGATGATTTTGTAAATGTTTATAACGAGGAAGATGCAATTCCTATATCAAATCCTGAATCGTTACTTAAAAAAATACAGTACGATATTTATAATAATTTAAATAGTGAAACAAGACAAGCCTTGTCTGATGTAGATTACAAAGACAGGTCAATTAAAATTAATGGGGCTTATACACCAGCGAGAGAGGTTGAAATTTTACAAAACTATTTAATTGAGCTTATTGATAAGCAAAACGAAAAGTTAACACCAAAAGATATTCTAGTACTAGTAAGTGACATTGAAACCTATGCTCCTTTCATCCATGCCGTATTTAGCAATTCACCATATAAATTCCCATATAATATTGCTGATGAAAGTTATGCTGCAGGAAATAATATGTTTACTGCCATTCAGGAGATACTATCATTAGATGTCGAAAAATTTAAGGTTGAAGATGTTTTAAGTCTTTTGGAGTCTCCATATATCAGAAACCGTTTTAATATCAGAGACGAAGAGGCTTTAAGAACTGCTGCAAGACAGGCTGGTATTATTTTTAGTATGGAGGGAAGGAAATGTGATGATACAAGATATATTAGTTGGGAATACGGCCTTAAGAAAATCATGTATGGAATTTGTATGAGTGGGGAGCCAAGTGTACATGATGGCCATGATGACTTTATACCTTTAGATACAACCGAGGGTGCAGAAGCAATTGATAGAGTTCGATTGATGTATTTTGTTAAAATGTTGTACAAGAAGTTAAAAGATAGAAGCCAAAACAGAACAATATCTGAATGGGCTGTGTATTTACAATTTCTTGTAGAAGACATGATATTTCAGGCAGGAGAAAAGGACGATGAAGATTATACTAAATTGGTTCAGTTTACTGAACAAATGGCTTTATTAGAAAAGAATGCAAATGTAGAAATAAGCTTTGAAGTATTTAGACATAGTTTTTTACAAAGACTAGATCTGGAGAAAAAAGCAGGGACCTTTGCAAAAGGAGGAGTCACTTTTTGTTCCTTAGTACCAATGAGAAGTATTCCATTTAAAGTAGTAGCGATGCTTGGAATGGATTTTGATAAATTCCCGCGTAAAGAAACTGCATTAAGCTTTAGTTTATTAAATGAGTGGAAGTTAGGAGATAGAGATGTAAAGAATAATGATAAGCATTTATTTCTTGAAACTTTAATGTCTGCTCAAAAGTATTTATACATAAGCTTTTTAGCCGCAAATTCAAAAGATGGTGCTCCATTACCAGCATCCTCAATGGTTGATGAGTTAATTGATTATGTTGCAAGAGGAATGAAAATAGATACCGATGTATTAAGAAAGCAATGGGTTACAATTCACCCTTTACATAGCTTTAGTGCTGAATACAATCCTGCAGGCGAAAAGGGCTTAGTGAGTTATTTAAATACTGCTAATTATCATACAGGTATCAACCCTGCTGTAATACAAAAGCCTCCTAAGGAGTTTACTTTTACAAAAGTTGATATTGATGAAATTGCCAAGTTTTTACATAATCCTGCAAGAGTTTATTTACAAAAGCAATTTAATATATACTACCGAGAGGATGATGTTTTGCTACAGGAGCACGAATTGTTTGCATTTGACCACCTTACTAAATGGAATGTGCAGGATAAGATAATGTTTATGAGTAAAGATGAAACAGATGCCTATTATAAAAAGGAAAGTAAAACAGGTCGAATACCGCTACATAATATGGGGAGAGCAACAATTGATGAAGTTAAAGATGACCTTAAAGATCTTCAAGAATTGATCAATAAATCAATAGGTAGTGAAACTAAAAGTGCAGTAGACATTAAATTTATGATTAAAGAAACTCAGATTATTGGTAAGGTAGAACCTGTTTTTGGAAATAAGTTTATATGTGTATGTAATTCTAAGAATCAGTTAAAATACTTAATACAAGGTTATACAAGATATTTAGCAATGCTTGCTCAAGGTGAAAAAATGGAATTTATATTCATTTCTAGATATATAGATGGCTTGCAAAAAATATCAATAGATACTATAAGCAAAGAAAAAGCTATTGACACCTTAGCTGAATATTTGAATTATTATAAGGGTGGGCATCAGCAGTATTTTCATTTTTTCCCAGCAATTGGACAAAATGAAATGGAAATGATAAGTGGGGATTACGAGGCTTTTTGGGACGCTTATGAAAAAGAAGCGGAAAATGAACGAGCTTATACATTTGAAGATGATTATTTAAATAAGGCCATCGAACATGGATTTTTTAGTGAACCTGCTTTTGAGCATATAAAGAATAACGTTAAGGCAGTATTTGAACCAATTCAAGCTTTATTGCCAAATGTATTTAAGGCTTTAAAATAAAACCTATAGATATAAAAAAAAAATTCAATGCCACAAACAATAAATAAAAATTTTATACCAGAAACGGTAGCTCTTGAGGGGAGTAACTTAATTGAAGCTAGTGCCGGAACTGGGAAAACATACTCAATTGCCATTCTTACATTAAGACTAATCATTGAGAAAAATATACCAATCGAAAAGATTTTAATGGTAACTTTTACTAAAGCCGCTGTTGCAGAGTTAGAAACTAGAGTACGTTCATTTGTTCGTTTGGCTTTAAAAGTAAGTAGAGGTGAAGAGATAAAGGATAAAACCATTGAAAATATGGTTAAAGCCCAAATGATTTTACAGCAGCATGAAAAAATATCAGTAAAAGACAAATTAAAAACAGCACAAGAGTTTTTAGATGAAACTTCGGTACTTACAATACATAGTTTTTGTCAAAAAACACTGTCTGAGTATTCTTTCGAGACAAGTCAAATATTTGGAGCAGAAACTATTTCACCAGATGAGTTTAATCAAATTACGGAAGATGCATTTAATGAGTTTTGGAGAAAACGTATTACTACAATCAAAAGTGAGTTGCTTGAACGCATGTTACAGTCTGAACTTAAACATGAAGAAATTTTAAAATTAGTTAAACAAGCCTTTGGAGGTAAAATGCTTGTATCAAATGAGCCAATTCCTAATGATTTTTTGGATGCAAGTTATCAGGATCAATTATTGCAAAAAATTAAAGAAGAAAGTGACGAGTTGTTCAATTTAATTGAGAAAGTAAAAATTTTTTTAACAGATAATAAGGCTAAATTAATGCCTGAAATTACTAGAACTGAGACTAATAAAAAGGCGTTTGAGAAAGATTTTAATGATAATAATTGGGATGGAGTTATCAATACGATAATCGAAAAGCAAACAGCAGCATATGTTGGTAAATTATTCAAGGAAATTTTACAAGATGTAATTAAGATTGGTGAATTTAATGAAAAGCAAAAAAAGAAATTTCAGTTTATCGTTAATAATATCGCGGTTGAAGCCATTCGAGTGGTTAAAGAGGCGATACTTGAAATAAAGAGCAATAGAGGCATTATTACCTTTGATGATATGATTGAGCTTTTACATAAAGCTGTTATGGTTGAAGGAGGTAATAAAAAGTTGATAACCGCATTACAAAAAAAATATGATGCTGTATTTATTGATGAGTTTCAAGATACAGACAAGGCACAATATGTAATTTTTGAAAAGCTCTTTAATAAAGAGAAAATATTATTTTACATAGGTGATCCAAAGCAGTCAATATATGCCTTTAGGAAAGCTGATATTTATACATATTTCAATGCTAAAAAGAATGTAGATCATCTTCATGAAATGAATACCAATCACCGTTCGACAGAGGCGTATATAAATGCCATGAATGAATTTTTCCTACCTACTCCTGAATTTGATACATTTAGTTTTCAAAATGATCCCCATATCGCTAACGCAATAGAGTATATTAAAGTAGGTTCACCTAATCCAAATACCAAAGGGGAATTGCTTTGTAATGACAAGCCAATAAAACCTTTGAAAATTACAAGTCATTTAAATAAAAAAGAGATAGTTGCTGCAGTCAAAAACACCCTTGCCGATTTATTTACAGATGGGAAATATACAATAAAAAAAGATGGAGAGGATCCTAGACCAATTCAACCTTCAGATATTGGTATTTTGGTAAGAAACAATAAGCAAGCTAAGATTATGAAATCATTATTAGCTTCATTAAGAATTCCTGCCGTAACAATTGACGAAACAAGAATATTATCATCGGATGAAGCTGTTGAAATATTTTACATTTTAACAGCTGTAGATGAAATTTCTACTTCACATATGAATAGGGCCTTATTAACCAATTTAGGAGGGTATGATAATAATACAATATTAACTGCTGATGATGAATCTATTTTAGCTCAATTTAAAATATACCAAGAAACCTGGAAGGAAAAAGGGGTTTACTTGATGTTAAGAAAATTCATGGCTGATCATAAAGTAAATGAACGACTTTATGATCCAAATTCGGAGAATCCTGAACGAGTTATTTCCAATATTCAACAGCTAATTGAGATTTTACACAAAATTGCTATTCGTAAAAAGTATGAACCAAAGGAATTAATTCAGTGGTTAAAAAAAGGAATGGAAGGAGATACAAGGGAAGGAGATGAGTATGAACAAAGACTTGAAAATGATCAAGATGCGGTTCAAATTGTGACCATTCATAAAAGCAAAGGGTTAGAATATAATATAGTAATTGCCCCTCATTTGGATTTGAAAAAAGATGAGACTCATATAACAAGCTGCAGTTACAGAGATCCAAAAGATGGTGAGTATTATGTAGTTAAAAAGAAATTAATGGATGCGGATCAAAGAAAGTTATATGAAGATCAAAGTGAGCAAGAAAACCGACGATTAATGTATGTAGCCGTAACAAGAGCAAGGTATCAATGTTTTATTACTGCACATATGGATAAGTATTACAATAATTCATGCTTAAGAACCACCTATAAAGCCCTATCTGAAAAAGCTGCTAATTTGAATTATGTTGAATTTGGTTATGCGCCGGATGCAATAAGAGGGTTTAGATATACTAACCCGAATGCATTATCTCAACCTGTATATTCAGTTGCAAATCATTTTCATTTAGAAAATACAAATTGGATTAAAACAAGCTATAGTGGATTAAATCCTGATCACGATCCAGTAATTGCACCTAAAACGGCAACGCCTTTTGATACTGCTTATGATAAGTTTGCCTTTCAAGAGTTAAAAAAGGGTGCTCATACAGGTAACTTATTACACTATATTTTTGAGCATATTGATTTCACTAATCCAGATGCATGGAAATTTACAGTTGAACAAGCTATGAAACGTTTATCTGGCTCAACTGATGAGCAATATAGAGATAAAATTCTTGAATTGTTGGAGCATGTGTTATCAGCCGAGATGCCTGGGGGTAATCCATTTTCTTTAAATCAAGTACCTAAGCGAAAACGATTAAACGAACTAGAATTCGACTTTTTATTAAGTCCCTTTAATACTGCTAAGTTACAAGATTTATCAAATGAAGAACATCCATTTAGAATAAAGTCCATTATTGAGTTAGAAGGTATTATGAATGGTAAAATTGACTTATTCTTTGAGCATGATGCCAAGTACTATATTCTTGACTGGAAGTCAAACTTTTTGGGTAATTCATTGGAGTTCTATGACACGAAACATGTGAAAGCTGCCATGTACGAAAACAACTACAACCTACAGTATTTAATATATACAGTAGCCTTAACTAAATACCTAAAGCTCAGAAAACCTAATTTTGATTATGACCGAGATTTTGGCGGAATAATTTACCTTTTTCTAAGAGGTGTAAGAACTGAAGGTCAAACTGGAATTTATTATACGAAGCCTGACAAACAGTTGATTAAGGATATACAAAGCTTAATGAGTTAACAAATAATCATCAAAAAACTAGTAATTATGGGCTACCTAAACAACCTCACCGTAACTGATATTGAGCAAGGGGTAATTCCTTTGCAGGAAATGTTAACCAATAGCTTTTTCTACCCAGCCTGTGACAGTGATGGGGGCGTGGTAAAGGATTGTAATAAAAACTATCAAACTTTAGGGATAGACACATTCATATATTGTGATTATGCATATGGTGAAGAAGCCCTAAATGAAGACTTAGATACATTTCATGGCTATAAAGTATTTGCAACAAGATGTTTAAATCAGCATGATCTTACCCCCAATGGATGGTCAATGGTAATGCCACCGCGTTTAGATTTACAACAATACCATATGTTTAAAGATGCCTATAAAAAGCCGTTTGCAAAATGGATCGTATATGAAAGAGTGCTAGAGAAGGGGGAGGATTTTGGATCTAAACGATTTAGCTTAATATACATTGGTGGAGAGGGTATTGCAACCTATCAAGCAATATATTGGACTAACAATGCATGTCCCAAAGCAATTGCCATTATACAGCCTGGGCATGCTTTTGGGCTTAATTGGACTAATTTTACAGAGCCAAACGGTTATATGAATTGGGTAGTATCCAAGAACCCAAATCATAAAATGCCTAAATATATTTATTATGGAGGCATAGGTAGTAATGATAGATATGATGATTTAAATTGGGTAGGCTATAAGAAAGTAAGGGGCATAAAGCGCTATTATGATCAATCTAGATCTAGAAGTGGTTACGTTAGTGTTTATGAAAGTCAAGTAAATTAATACTATTATAAGCAGAGAAACTGCAAATTTCAAACATTTATTTTTTGTAGTTCAATTTAATTCAACGAATGTGAATCGGCTACGAATAAACAGCTTGGATTATTTTTAACTGTTTTTTTTACAAATTCTCTGAAATTATTTTCACTTAAATCTTTTCTACTAACCTTTTTATTCAAATCATCCCAAAAGTAAGTATCTTCTTTTGTTGATTTTCTTCTGTACCATTTTTCAATTGTCGTACCGGCTCGAACACGACTACTTGAACTGTTTTCTGAATTATCACTATTTTTTATTTGAATTAAACTACCGTCTGCTTTACAAAAATCAACTGCATCAATTGTACTACCCCAACAACAACACCACCCATTTTCTTTTAACTTTACAGACAAGATCTTATCTAATGCATAGTTCTTTGTTTGACTCGTTTTAACATGGTCGTATCCAATTAAATACCAATGTTGATCTACCTGCTTTAAAACATAAGGTGATATTACTTTCGTCTCAATCTCCTGACCTGCTTTTTGGTATTCAATCTCTATTGCTTTGTGTTCTAGGATAGCATCTAAAATAGGTTCAATGTATTGCACACCCACCACACTGTTATTTTGTTCTGGTTGAATACAATCCATACGATTGCGTTCAATCTTACTTATGGCCGAACCAGTTAAAATCTTATTAATTGTATTTTCAAACTTGCCAAAAATGGGGGAGGAGGAGAAGATCCTAAAGATGGTAGTTGCCATGTCTAAAAGCTTTTTATCCTCGTCATCCAATGGGGCTTTCTCTATTGAGAATGTGTCATCTTGATAGTATAACTGGCTTCTTTCGTTTTTAGCAATCACTGCGCCATATTCATCTCGAATATGCTTTAAGTCATTGTAAATGGTAGAGATTGATACATCTTTATCCAAGTCTCTGTTCACCTTGTTTTTGATTTCCTCAGCCGTATATTTTCTATTACGATTACGTAGAATCTGGTCAATGATTTTCTCCCTAAGGCGGGCTTCTTTTACAACTGGCATCGCGTTATGGTTTAACTTTTAAGGGGAGGGGAAGGATAGGTAAATATATGATTATTGTATAATATTTTAAAGTAATTGAGGCTTATTTCTAAGATTCTTAATACACTGGAATTGCTTTTGGTAATTTTAGGTATTATAAAATACCTTTATATTTAAACAATCAATTTTCAACTCCATATTATGAAAAAAATAGGTCTTTTCTTCTTGGTGCTTTTTGTCTTTTCTTTAGCCTCTGCACAAAATAATGCAGAACAAGTTTTACTTGGAAAAAAGACATTCGGATCACATTGGATCAAGCCTTATGGTAAAGCGACTATTACAAAACAAAATGACCTTATTTCAATAGATGCTAGTCAAGTGAGTGGCACTAACTATTGTATTATGAAAGGCAGTATCAAAATAATAGATGATAGAAATTTTGAATTCAACGGAACCATCTCATTAAAATACTTATTTGATAGAAACAATTTATTAACGGAGGATAAAGATGAAAAAGTATTAACAGGAAAATACATTTTCAGAAGAATCAAAGACCGTAAATACTGGAGATTAAAACAACCTGTATCTGCAACAGGGTATTTTGACAAAGCTTATCATTATATTGATATTTACATGAACTAATCTTTCCGAACCTTACTAATTTTAATTTATAAATACATGAGACTATCTATTATCCCCTTGTTACTATTGGGTTTTGTCGCCAATGCGCAAAACAATATCCAAACAATCAGTGAAACTGCTTTGTTGAAAATGCTACAAAAACAAACTGCTGTCAATGGTTTAGTGATAGTGAAAGAAGTAGCAACTGGCAAAGACATTGTGCGTTTGGGTTTTACGGCTAAGAAAAATAAGGCTGGCGCAGTCTACTATGCTAAAGACTCAAGTTTGAAAAATACTATGATGGAGCCAGGTGGATTGATTGTACCTATGTCTGCTGCTATCTTAATGGATAATTTTGGAGTTCAATTGTCAGATACAGTGGACTTAGAAGAAGGCAAAACTATGATTGGCAACACAACTGTGCTAGATGCCGAAAGTCATGGTTATAATAATGTACCCTTAAAACAAGTAATTGCAGAAGCGAGCAATGTGGGCATTGCAAAGTTATCTGTGAAGCACCTAGTATTAGGCTCTGATTTATTTAACAACTCCTTGAAATCTTATTTACAATCAGATGATTTTTTGTATTCAACAAATGAGTCCTTATCCAATTTAGCTTATGCATCTTTCGGTTATGGCATTATGATGATTCCTGCTCAGATCCTAAACTTTTACAATAGAGTAGCTGCAAATGATGCAAGCTTATTCAAAAACACATCTACCCTAGTACAGACAAAGCAAGCCTTATTAGAGGTCTCTGAAAATGGCACAGCAATGAACTTGCTAAATGGTAGTAAAACAAAAATGGCTACAAAGACTGGCACAACACTTGCTTTAGGTAAAAACGGCTATAAGGATAAACAATACTATGCTTCAATTGTCGGCTTCGCGCCCTATGACAACCAAAAGTATACTTGTATTGTGATTATTAAGAATAAGCCTCGTGCAGTTCAATACTATGGCGCACAAGTTGCAGGGCCTGTTTTTAAGGAAATTATGGAAGCATTAAATAAATAGAAATTAAAGTATTTATGCTTTTGAAATCAACACCTTATTGCAATATTGTTCCTCCCATATCTAATGATAAATCGGATAGGGGAGATTTTGATGGATCAAGATCTTTAACAGCTATTTATATTGATGGTCATTGCAAGCATGAAATAGACTGCAAGTCAAGCATCTGTAATACTTATTATTTGTTTAATTCAGAAAAATTTGGGCATGTCAAATTTGATAAGAAAACCGAATTGTATTTAGAATCTTCCATTCCAATCGATAGAGATTATTTCATCTTTTTAAAAAGATTTATCTTAACCTGGAAGCGTCATTTTAGTTATATGTAAATCAATAGTGAATGGCTCAATTACTTATTGGCAAATCCAGCAATGGGGAAGAGCATTTTATTGATCTAAAGGAAATTCCTTTGTTAATGATTTCCTATTGTGATGAAGCACAGTTGACAAAAACGTTTAGTCAATTTGGGGACTTCGGCAGTCAACACTATTTAATTAGTAGTTCCCGAAGAATTAGCCAGTTTGGTTTAGATACAAATTCATTTAAGACCTTTATAAAAGACGAACCTGAATTAGGCACTTTTAAATCTAGATTGGATTTAATCAATGAGTTAATAAATGAAATTATTCAAAGACAAAAACTACTCAAGTCCAAAAAGAGCAAGGATTTTAAAAGGTATTATACCTTAAACACCTGGAACGATATTAAGTTGGACTATAAGTTTTTGATGATTGACGATATTTGGGATATCATCTCCTCTAAACCTAAAAAGTTGAGTCATAATTTAATGATGGTGATGCTTTATGGCCCTGCGGTAGGGATTCATACGATTTTTGCTAGCGGCATATCTTATCGTAATCTTTTGCAACAATTGGTGTCTATTCACCCTATTTTAACCATAGAATTAAGGAAAAAGTACGGCATCCCCGAGCCAAAGCAATTAGCGAACCTAGGTCATGAGCTTATCTATTCCACCGAAGACTTCCTATATTATAAAAAAGGCACGGTGGCAGATATGGAGCGATATTTTAAGTGATTTTTATCCCAATAATTCAGTAGTTTCACATATAAAATTTTTATAAAATGTCAGGCACACTCATTTTCTTAACCATTTTGGTCGTTTTAGTTTTCATGAGCTTAATAACTGTGAATCAAGGAACAGTTGCCATTATAACTATGTTTGGAAAATACCGAAGAATATTACTTCCGGGTTTAAGAATTAAACTTCCAATCATTGAAAGTATTTACAGAAGGGTAAGTATTCAAAATCAAAGTATCGAACTAGAGTTTCAAGCAGTAACAATAGATCAAGCGAATGTATATTTCAAGAGCATGATTTTATATTCTGTTCAAAACTCTGATGAAGAGACCATGAAGAAAGTTGCTTTTAAATTCATTAGCAATAAGGATTTGATGCAAGCGCTTGTAAGAACTGTAGAAGGCAGTATTAGAGCCTATGTTGCAACTAAAAGACAAGCAGAAGTATTAACAGCCCGTCGTGAAATTGTTGACTATGTTAAAGAACAGATAGATCATAGTTTAGAAGAGTGGGGATACCACTTACAAGATTTACAGATCAATGATATCACATTCGACCAACAAATCATGGATAGCATGAGTAAGGTAGTTGCTAGTAATAACTTAAAAGCAGCTGCAGAGAACGAAGGTCAGGCATTGTTAATTACAAAGACGAAAGCTGCAGAAGCAGAAGGTAATGCGATAAAAATATCTGCACAAGCAGAGAAAGAAGCCGCACAATTAAGAGGACAAGGTGTGGCGTTGTTCAGACAAGAAGTTGCTAAGGGTATGTCAGAAGCTGCAGAGGAGATGAAGCAGGCTAATTTAGATACCAATGTTATTTTATTTAGTATGTGGACAGAAGCCATCAAGAACTTTGCTGAATACGGCAAGGGCAATGTGATTTTCTTAGACGGTAGCCCTGATGGCATGGATAAAACCATGAAGCAAATGATGGGATTGATTACAAAGAAAGAAGAGAATAAATAATCTAATAAATTAATAAAGGCAAGATTGAGTCTACTCAATGCCTATGCCCAAGAACTTAGAAATTAATCTAGAGAAGATGTTTTTTAGACATTTATTGCTTTTGATTTTTGTTGCTTCTATTTCCTGTAATAAGGATACGACCACTGCTATAGCTGCACCAAAAACGTATACTACAACTACCTCTACAGTTGGGTCGCTACTTCCCAAAAATAATATTGGGTATACCATTGAGCATACTTATTACACGCTGTCTTATAGTGAGGCGAATAGGCAAGCAGAATGGGTTGCGTATAATCTTAGCCCTTCTTTAATCAATGGATTACAGGCTAGAACAGATGATTTCAGAATTGACCCTAAGGTTAAGAACAATGCTGTTTCCAGTGGCGACTATGCAGGTAGTGGTTACGATAGAGGTCATTTATGCCCTGCGGCAGACATGAAACTTAATTTAACCTCTATGAGTGAGACATTTTACATGTCAAATATGTCACCTCAGCAGCCTTCTTTTAATAGAGGAATATGGGAGACCTTAGAAAGTAGAGTGAGGACTTGGGCTCTTGAAAAAAATGGAGTTTATGTTGTAACGGGTCCAGTTTTAAAGAATAGCTGCGGTTCAATTGATAAGGGTACAATAAAGGTTCCTTGCACTTATTATAAAATTATTTTCAAAGACAATGGTGCTGATAAAATTGCAATTGCATTGCTTTTGAATAATCAAGCATCTTCTGCTTCTTTGAAATCTTTTGTTACAACTATTGATAATTTAGAGAACTTAACTGGGATAGATTTTTTGAGTGGCCTGCCTGATGATATTGAATCTAAAATTGAATCTTCCATCAATACAGCTAGTTGGAGTTGGTAGTAATGCTATTTATAAGCTCCAGCCATTTTCAACGCAGCATTTTTCACTTCCAATGCGACATTCGCAGGAGCAATAACTTTAACACCATCTCCGTAACTTAATATTTCTCTAATAATCTCATAACTATAGTATAGCTCAAGTTCCACCCTTAACACTTTGCCGTTTTTCATTAACCTACTTTTTTGTGTAGACATTAATGGGTGATTTCTGAGTTGCTCTATAAAGATGCCGGTGAAATCTAATACCAGTTGAATAGGAGGGTTCACTAAGTCATGGAAGATGCCGAATGTATACTTAAAATAATCCTGCGCGATAAAATTAGGATCAAAGTGAAACTTACTTTCCGATTCGGTTATCTCTTTGATTTTATCTAAGGAATACACTTTTGTACACTTTCTATTCTCGGCATGATCATACGCGATTAAAAACCACTTTTTTCTGAATTCCTTTAATAGATAAGGGGAAAGGGTTTTTGTGGATACCTCATTTTCATTTTTACGATAGACCACATTGATACTCTCTTTCTTATGAATAGCTTCAAATAGCGTTTCAATCCATTCGTATCCTGATTTTCCATGTGAAATTTCAGGGAGGATAAAGTTGTAGTGCTTGTTCTCTCCTTTAGAAATATCCTGTAATAATTTCTTTTTTAGCTTTCCGTATTTTTTGAAAATTTCTGTGTGCTCAAAGTTTTGCAATGTCATTGAAATCAGACCTAGGAGATTTTCGTCATTCTCATTTAGATTTAATTTCTTGATTGAAAAAGCATGGTCCGAATAAGTATATCTTTTATTTTCTTCATTAATCGTTGCGCCTGAAAATACTTCTGGAATCTTTTTTAAATCATTATAGATAGTGCGCTCGGTTACTTTGGCATGTTCATCGGATACCGAACTATTCCATGCGTCTAGTAATTGTTTAACGGTTGCCTTTTTGCCGTTTTTGATCTTGTCGTCAATCTTCATGAATCGCATGAACTGCTCCTTATTAACGCTCATATATGGAATAATTAGAATACAAAATTACTACTATTTACGCCGTAAGCTTAATTATTTTTTCTTGTTTTAGTATTGATAATCAATTGATTGTATTTATTTTTTCCTCTTGAAATTAGATTTCAAAACATTCTTTCACATTTGCAATCCCCCTAATGCAAACCACTAAAACTATTTACTATGGTAAAAAACAATCAAATGAACAAAGACTTAGCTGTTAATCTATGTAAGTCTATCGAATTAGTTTACAGTGCGATTGGCGAGACCAACAGTGTGAAGGAGGACGACTATGAAAAGGTGAGAGAACACTTTGAAGTCATTGGTGAATTCTTTAAGATCAAGGATAAATTGGGAATGCTTTTGATTTGTTATTTTATCAACAAGCGTTTAGTAAATGGTAAATCCTATATCACCTTGAATGAGTTAATGAGTGCTTTTAACTGTAATCTGGTTGATTCAATCTCAATCAATGAACAACTTGAGTATTTTAGAAAAGCGAAGATGATTGTCGTTTCTAAAAAAACATTCGGAAAGAAAGAGGATATTGAATATACATTAACTCAAGTTACTTTGAATGCGGTTTTGAAAGGAGACCCGGAGGTGTTAAACAATAAAAAAGAGATGAATTTCGCGGCTTTCTTAAACTTGTTTCATAATATTATCTACAGCGACGATTATGATGATGAGGAGGTAAGTGCAGAGGTTAATTCTTTATTAGATGAGTTTGATCAATTAGAAGAAGTACAATATTTGAGAGCCGAAAAATTAGGTTCCGAAGAATTGGCGATTTATCTTTTTGTTGTCGCGAGACAATCCATTTTTGGTGACTATAAGGTTACTTTAGAAAGAATTTTTAGAGTAGCGGTGAATGATAACTTTAGTAAGTATTATTTTCAAACTGAATTACTTGAAAAAAGAAGTCAATTAATTACCAATGATCTGATTAAGTTCACTGGAGACTCTTATATGGATAGTGTCCAATTGTCTGAAAAGTCTATCAGAGCTTTAAACGTGTTGTCTAAAAAGAATGCTGCTCAGTTTACGACTGGGTCTGATGTGGTTTCATTGATCATGCCTGATAAGATTCAATATCAGGAGGGGATGGTGTATGAAGAATCCTTGAAGATTGATTTCTTAGAACAATTAATCAGTGAAGAAGGGTATATCAAAGCGATTAATAAATTAAGTGAGGAAAAGGTAGAGACGAAACAAATTGTTGCCTTATTGTATGGTGTAAGTGGTTTAGGAAAATCTCAAACAGTAAGAAACTTAGCGGTTAAATACAATCGTCCAATTATTCAAGTTAATTTATCTCAGGTTAAAGACGCTTTTGTCGGTAATACTGAAAAAAATACCCAAGAGGTTTTCAATATCTATAAAAAAGCGGTTACCCACTTTGAACATACAAAGACGATCGACGGGAAAGAATTAGGTCCTTATGGAACCCCTATTTTGTATTTAGATGAATTTGATTCATTAATCCCTCATCGTGATAAAACAGGGTCTAGTTCTTCGGTAGGTAATATGTATTCGAATATGGTGGGTATCTTTTTGACCGAATTAGAAAGAATCAATGGTATTGTTCTTTTATCTTCTAATTTACCAGGTGCGATTGACACAAGTTTACACAGACGTATCAACTTTAAGTTTCATTTTGGAACTTTCTCAAAACAAAATCAGGTCAGAACTTTACAATTGTATTTTAAGGACTTTGAGCCTGCCATTTTGGAAGAAGTTGCTACAGTGGCGGATCTTACTCCAGGAAATATCGTTAACATTAGAAAAGCCTATGTTTTGGAGAGTATTTTTAAAGACATTGAAAAAGCGGAGGACAAAAAATTAATCTTAACAGACTTGGTTCATAGAGAAGTGATTTTACAAAAATCAAATAGAAGTCCAATTGGGTTTCTTCAATAATCAATAGTTTTATCATTGTTAAATTGGATTAATCATGAAGAATATTGTTGTAATTACAGGTGCTGGTGTTTCTGTTGAGTCAGGCATTCAGCCCTTTAGAGGGCCAAAGGGTGTATGGGAGGAAAACCCAATGGAGATGGCGACTTATCATAAGTATAGTACCGATCCAGGACATTTTTTATCTTGGTATTATCATCGTTTCATTAGTTGTAAAGATGCGTTGCCAAATGATGCGCACAAGATCTTGGCAAAAAATAATGTAAAAGTAATTACTCAGAATATTGACAACCTGCATTTAAAAGCAGGTCATCTGCCCGACAACTTGATTGAAATTCATGGCAACATTAATTTTAAAAGAAAAATTGATGCCGAGCATTTGGATCAACTTGAGCATGCGGATTGGCAGAATGTGCAAGCAGATAATTTAGAACATGATTTATTTAATTTATTTGGCATTGGCGCCAGTGGAAAGACCATTGACAATGAATCTTACCGACCACATATCTTACTCTTTGATGAGTACTATACAGAGCTTTATCAATACGAGAAAGCGATTGCTTGGTTATTAGAAGCACATGCAATTATTTTTATGGGCACTTCTAATTCAGTTGGATTTACGAGTGGGGCTTTGCAAATAGGGGTTAGTAAGAACAAGAAGGTGATTGTGGTTGATCCTAATCCGTCACCTTCTTTTAATCATCCTGCTGTTGAAATCATCAAGGCGTCTGCCACAGAATTTTGCACTCAATTTTTTAAATAATGGAAGCAAATATAATGACCTTGCAAAGGGCTAAGTTAAATGTTCAATTCCCGGAATTCTCGCAAATATTGATTTATGAGAGTTGGCTATGTTTTACAGATATAGAGTATGAGGCATTGGAATATTTAGTGCAGCATAGTTCTAGAATATTTCTGCCTAATGTAAAAGCATTGACAGAGGATAAACTTTTATTATTGAAAAGTTTTAATGGGTATTTAGAGATTGGAGTTCTGTAGAGTGTGGGAATGCCCATATAAAAAATGGGAGACTCAAGCAGTTAAAGACTATTATGTGTCCAGTTCTCCTACTATTTTCTTACTAGATAGCAATAACAAGATTATACTAAGGCCTCCAACGGTTGCTAGTTTGGATAGTTGGTTAGAGAGTAAGGATATTAAATAAGGTAGAATTCAGTCTTACCTAAAGCCGGGACTGCCAATGCTTCGCATTGTCTGCCCAATCCATTGGATCAACCCAAAGCCTTTCAAACAAACACTGCGTGTTCGTTTTGCTTTTCTCATTCTCGCCAGCTTACACAAGCGAGCTTGCGACGCTGCCTTAAACGAAAAAAGCCTCTCATTTGCATGAGAGGCTTTGTAGCCGGTACGGGAATCGAACCCGTCTTTGCCCCGTGAAAGGGGGCTGTCCTAACCGATAGACGAACCGGCCAATTGTACGACCTTTTGGGTCAATTGGGTCGCAAAAATAGGATTCATAGGCTTTACTGCCAAACAATTT
>CAZLKW010000018.1:0-14919 GCA_964560215.1 uncultured Sediminibacterium sp.
TACCTAATATCGCCAAACCACCGACTGCTTTTACTTCGGGGCTTAATTTAATATCTGTTCCACGACCTGCCATGTTCGTTGCAATTGTCACTGCGCCAGTCAATCCAGCTTCCGCAACTACTTGTGCTTCTCTAGCATGTTGTTTCGCGTTCAATACATTGTGTGGTATGTTTTTTTGACGCAACATTCTACTTAATAATTCACTCACTTCCACCGATGTGGTACCCACTAATACTGGTCTACCTTCTGCGCGTAAAGCTTCGATAGATTCAATCACCGCGCCAAATTTTTCACGCTTGGTTTTGAAAACTAAATCTTGCTCATCTATACGCACAGCAGGGATATTTGTTGGAATAGAAACCACATCTAATTTATAAATACTCCAGAACTCTGATGCTTCTGTTTCTGCCGTACCTGTCATACCACCTAATTTGTGGTACATTCTAAAGAAGTTCTGCAATGTAATGGTTGCATAGGTCTGTGTTGCCGCTTCGATTTTTACATTTTCTTTTGCTTCAATCGCTTGGTGTAAGCCGTCTGAATAACGACGACCTTCCATGATACGACCTGTTTGCTCATCTACAATTTTAACTTGACCATCTATTACCACATACTCAATATCCTTGTCAAATAAAGTGTATGATTTTAATAATTGATTAACCGTATGAATGCGATCTGCTTTGATGCTGTACTCAGAAATGATTGCTTCTTTTTGCTGCATCTTTTGCTCAGGTGCTAAGCTCGTATCAAGATCAATTGTATTCAATGCAACGCTGATATCTGGTAATAAAAAGAAGTTTGGATCTTCTCCTGCACCCGTGATCAATGCTAATCCCTTATCGGTTAATTCTACTGAATTATTTTTCTCTTCAATATGGAAATACAATGCTTCGTCTACAATCGGCATCTCTCTTTGTTGGTCTGCTAAATAATAGTTTTCTGCCTTTTGTAATTTCACACGAATACCTGGCTCACTTAAATATTTAATTAAAGCGCCATTCTTAGGCAATGCTCTGAAAGCACGGTATAAAGCCAATCCGCCATCTTTAGGGTCGTCATTACCTTCGCTAATTTTTTTCTTTGCTTCTATCAAAAATTGATTCGCAACTTTCTTTTGCACTTCCACCAATTGTTCAATTCTTGGCTTCAATTGAAAATATTGTTGCTCTCCTGTTTGATGTCCAATAGGGCCTGAGATAATCAAAGGCGTACGAGCATCATCAATTAATACACTATCCACCTCATCCACCATCGCATAATGATGCTTACGTTGCACCATTTCGTTTGGTGTATGCACCATATTGTCTCTCAAGTAATCAAATCCAAATTCATTATTTGTTCCGTAAGTAATCCCTGCGCGATAAGCGTTTCTTCTATCTTCTGAATTTGGCTGATGTTTGTCGATACAATCTACTGTGATACCTAACCACTCGAATAAAGTACCATTCCACTCACTATCTCTTTTCGCCAAATAATCATTCACAGTTACAATATGCACCCCTTCGTCTGCAAGTGCATTCAAGTATGCTGGCAAAGTAGACACCAAGGTCTTACCCTCACCCGTAGACATCTCGGCAATTTTACCCTGATGCAATACGATACCTCCAATTAACTGTACATCATAATGCACCATATTCCAACGCACCGGCGTTCCTGCTGCTTTCCAAGTGGTTTGGAAAACAGATTGCTCACCCTGAATGGTCACATATTCTTTCTTCACGGACAACTCACGATCTAGGTCGGTCGCCGTAGCAGTTAAAGCCTCATTTTCTGTAAAACGACGCGCCGCTTCTTTTACCACTGCAAAAGCTTCAGGTAAAATGGTCCATAAAATTTGTTCTAAAGCCTGGTCGCGGTCTTTTTTTAACTTATCTATCTCTTGGTAAATAGCGTCTTTGCCCAATAAGTCAGCGATATCCAAAGCTTCTGCTCTGTTTTGAGCCTCGGCAATCACCTGGTCAATCGAGGTTAAATGCTCTTTAATGCGAAACTTAAACTCTTCGGTTTTGTTCCTCAATTGGTCATGGCTAAGGCTTTTATAAGCCTCAAAATGTCCATTGATGACTGGAACTAAATACTGTATTTTCTTGACGTCTTTCTCACTTTTCGATCCGCCAAATAGTTTACTTATAATCTGCAACATATTCTTGCTAAAATTGGGTGTTTGTCCTTGTTAATCAAGGGGCTTCAAAGATAAGTAATTGGGGTGGAATTGGTGATTTTAAGGCCTATTGGATCAAAAATTTAAGTTGGAGGGGGTTTGAAGGGAAAATTGGCTAAAAAATGATACCTTTGCTCGCCTAATAAACAAGCACTATGGCTGGTCAATTAAAAGAAGTTAGAAATAGAATTAAAAGTACCCAAAGTACACAGCAAATCACTAAAGCAATGAAGATGGTGAGTGCTGCAAAATTACGTCGTGCACAAGATGCGATAACCCAAATGAGACCCTACGCTCGTAAATTACAAGATATGCTAAGCAATATCATTAGTAGTTTAGAGGGAGATATGAATTTAGCCCTTGCAGAGCAACGCACAGTAAACAATGTGTTGTTTATTGTAGTGACTTCTGATCGTGGATTATGTGGTGGCTACAATGCCAACTTAGTAAAAATGACACGTGCAACAATTGCAGAAAAATATCCTACTCAAAATGTAACCATCTGGAACATTGGTAAAAAGGGATACGAAAGCTTAAGCAAATTGGGATATAACACAAATGCAGATTTTAAAGATATCTTTTTAAACTTAAAGTTCGAGACTGTTCAAGCTGCCGCTAAGGCTGCGATGAAAGCCTTTGAGAACAAGGAGTTTGACGCAATTGAGATTGTGTATAGCGAATTCAAAAACGCGGCAACGCAAGTGTACAAATCAATGCAAGTGAGCATGGCGCTAGAATGACTGCAATGGATAAAGCAAGTGAGAACGCAAACGAATTGTTGAAATCATTGAAAATATCTTATAACCGTGCAAGACAAGCTGCAATTACGACTGAATTAACAGAGATCGTAAGTGGTGCGGCTGCATTAAACGGATAAGCAAAAGAATTATGGAAATAAGTCAAATCATTCCGCATATTGAAGCCTTGGTTTTTGCAAGTGATAAAGCATTGAATGCGAATGATATCACCGAGTTAATTAATAACGCCTTTGGATTTCTTGAAGAGCGTATCACGCTTGAGCAAATCGAAGCTGCTTTAGAAGGTATCCAAGAAAAATACAGCACAGAATTCTACCCTTTTGAATTAAAGCAAAGTGGTGGCGGATGGCAATTTTTAACGAAGCCAACCTTCCACACAACCATTGCTCAATTGAATGGCGACAAGTTCTTGAAGCGTCTTTCTAATGCTGCATTGGAGTCCTTAGCGATCATTGCTTACAAGCAGCCAATTACGAAAGGCGAAGTGGAAGCAATTAGAGGTGTAAACAGCGACTATTCAATACAGAAATTATTAGAAAAGGAATTGATTGTAATAAGTGGACGTAACGAATTATTACCTGGCAAGCCATTGGTATACACTACTTCTAGAAACTTCATGGATTACTTTGGTATCAATTCTACCGAAGACTTACCAAAGATCAAAGAAGTATTAGCAGATCAGATTGTAGAAGCGACAGTGATTAAACCAGAAGACTTTACAGACAATAGTGTATTTGAACAAACAGCAGAAGCTATTGCAGAAGAAAATGAACAAGCTGATACGCCGAATTCAGAAGAAGAAACTGGAGATTTCACTCCTGAAACAGACGATGAAGATTTTGCACCTGAAAGTCCAGTAGATAACGATTAGTAGTTTTCCTTTCCTGGATTTTTCCAAAAAATATTGAACCAAGATACGGCCAGAACTATGTTCTGGCCGTATCTTTATAGCATGAATGCAAGCCTTTCCTACGCAGCATTAAATACTGCAGCGCAAAAATTTGGAACACCTCTTTATGTGTACCATGCAGAAAAAATTGAACAGCAATATCAAAATTTATTGACCCATTTTTCTGCTACTCAAACGCGCTTTTTCTACGCATGTAAAGCATTGACGAATATCCATATTTTAAAAGTAGTGAAGGAGATGGGTTGTAATATTGATTGCAGTTCTATCAACGAAGTAAAATTGGCTTTGCATGTTGGATTTTTACCAACGAATATTTTATACACTAGCAATAGTGTCGGATTTGATGAAATAGCAACTGCCGTTGAATTAGGCGTGCATGTGAATATTGATAGCTTGTCTAACTTAGAAAAATTTGGCGCAAAATATGGCTCAACTAAAGCGGTGGGCGTTCGCATCAGACCCGATGTAATGGCTGGTGGTAATTTGAAGATTTCAACAGGACATAATAAAAGTAAGTTTGGTATTCCAGTTGGACAATTAGCTGAACTAAAAAACTTACAAGAAAAATTTCAAATCAATATTCATACACTTCATATCCATACTGGAAGTGAAATTAAAGATGTCGCGGTATTTATAAAATCTGCAGAAGTGTTTGATACATTATTGCCGCATTTCCCTACTGTCGAAGTATTGGATTTTGGTGGCGGATTTAAAGTGCCTTATCAACCAGGCGAAAAAGGTACTGATATCGAAAGCCTTGGAGCAGAAGTAAATAAGGCAGTACAAAATTTATCGGGAAAATTTGGACGCAAATTAAGTGCTTGGTTTGAGCCAGGAAAATATATGGTGAGTGAAGCAGGCTTTTTTATCGCAAAAGTAAATGTGTTAAAAGAATCTGGAGGGCAGCTATTTGCAGGTATTAATACAGGATTAAATCATTTGATTCGTCCAATGTTTTACGATGCTTACCACCATATAGACAATATATCCCATCCGGAAAAACCTACTCAACAATATGCAGTCGTAGGCAATATCTGCGAAACAGATACTTTTGCCTGGGACAGAACTTTGCCTACAATTGAGGAAGGAGACTTCTTAGTATTTTACAACGCAGGAGCTTATGGCTATGAGATGGCGAGCAATTACAATGCAAGGTTCAAACCTGCACAAGTATTGTATCAAAACGGTGAGGCAAAACTAATTAGTAGAGCAGATCAGTTTGAAGATCTCTTATCTTTACAAGTCCCTTTATAATATACCATGATCGAAATACAACATATCCGAAAAGCCTTTGGCGATAAAACGATTATCGACGATGTGAGCGCTCAATTTAAGCCGGGGATTTGTAATTTAATCATTGGAGCAAGTGGTAGCGGGAAAACGGTTTTGGTAAAATGTATAGTAGCTTTAATTCAAGCAGATCAAGGGAAAGTATTATTCGACAATCAAGACTTTTCTGCACTATCTAAGGATCAAAAAAAAGAATTAAGAAATAGCATTGGTATGTTGTTCCAAGGCAATGCCTTATTTGACTCTATGACAGTGGAGGAAAATGTGAAGTTTCCCTTGGATATGTTTAGCGACTTAAAAGAAGCCGAAAAATTGGCTAAAGTAAATAAAATATTAGCACGTGTTCAATTGAATGGCGTGAATGAAAAGTATCCAGCTGAAATTAGTGGGGGAATGAAAAAGCGTGTTGCGCTTGCGCGCGCATTGGTATTAGAACCAAAGTACTTGTTCTGCGACGAACCAAATTCAGGCCTAGACCCGCAGACATCATTGGTGATTGACAAATTGATTGAGGACCTAACTAAAGAGTTTAATATTACAACCCTAGTAGTGACCCATGACATGAACAGTGTAATGGAGATAGGTAAATATATTATATACTTGCACAAAGGCAAGAAAGAATGGGAAGGAAGTAATCAGGATATCATATTTAGTCAAAATAAACTACTGAACGATTTCATCTTCGCCTCTGAATTTTTACAAGACGCAAAAGCCATGCGTATGATGGCTCAAAATAAATAAAAATGAAAAAAACAATCGCAATTCTTAGTCTATTATTTGTTGGACTTTTTGCTACAATGGACTTATCTGCTCAGTCAAATATTGATCCAAACGCACCTTTTTTAAAGGATAAGAATATCCCAAAATTTACTTTAAACCTTACTACTGGAAAATCATTTAGCAATACACAGATTCCAAAAACAAGGTTTACTTGTATTATCATTTTTAGCCCAGACTGTTCGCATTGCCAAGAAGAAGCAGCTGAATTAACTAAGAATGCAGACAAGTTCAAAAACGTCTTCTTTATTTGGAATAGTTATAAGGAAATGAAGGATATTAAAGATTTTGCCGTTAAGTATGGCTTAGACAAGCAATCTAATGTGGTGGTGGGCAGAGATCCCGAGTTTTCCATACCGGTTTTCTACAGACCGCGCATGACTCCTTTTGTAGCCATCTATGATAGAGGTCAGTTCTTAAAAGTATATGAACAAGGCGTTAAAGTTCCCGAATTAGTTAAAATTATAGGTGGCAAATAACTAACTTTGCCCCGAAATTATCAAGTTCAAAATTTAAAATAAAAGATATGAAAATTACTGTTGTTGGTGCTGGTGCTGTAGGCGCAACATGTGCAGATAATATTGCACGTAAAGAATTAGCTTCTGAATTAGTATTATTAGACATTAAAGAAGGTTTTGCAGAAGGTAAAGCACAGGACATGATGCAGACTGCTGCATTATTAGGCTTTGATACACGCATTACTGGAAGTACGAATGATTATTCAAAAACAGCCAACTCAGATGTAGTTGTAATTACTTCTGGATTGCCACGTAAGCCAGGAATGACGAGAGAAGAATTGATTGGCACGAATGCAGGTATCGTAAAAGGTGTTTGTGAAAATATCTTAAAGTATTCTCCAAATGCAATCATTATTGTAGTAAGCAACCCGATGGATACAATGACTTATTTAGCATTGCAATCTACTGGCTTACCAAAAAATAGAATCATTGGTATGGGCGGTACTTTAGATAGCGCGCGTTTCAAATACCAATTGAGCAATCACTTGAACTGCAGTCCTGCAGATTTAAATGCAATTGTTGTAGGTGGTCACGGCGACACAACAATGATTCCTTTAGTGAAGCACGCTACTTGGAATAGTATTCCAGTAACGAAGTTCTTGACAGAAGAACAACAACAACAAATCATCAATGATACAATGGTAGGTGGTGCAACTTTGACTAAATTATTAGGCACTTCTGCATGGTATGCGCCAGGTGCTGCAGGAGCAGCATTGGTTGAGAGCATTGTACGTGACGAAAAGAAATTATTCACTTGTTGCGTTAGCTTAAACGGCGAATACGGTCAAAACGATATCTGTTTAGGCGTACCAGTTGTAATTGGCAAAAACGGATGGGAGAAGATTGTGGAAATGGACTTGTCTGCAGACGAGCAAGCAGCATTCAATAAGAGTGCAGATGCAGTAAGAAACATGAACGATGTATTGAAGACTTTATAGAATCTACATGATCCATACAACAATAAAGCCTCGCATTGCGCGGCTTTATTGTTGTATACTTGTAATACTGAAATTAAAAATAAGATTAAGCGTTTTAAATTTCATTATAAAAGGCAATCGCCTTATCTGCTATCAATTGTAAATCATGTTTTTTCATACAAGCAAAATGTCCTTGTGGACATTGCTTTGTGCCGTAATTAGAACAAGGCTGGCATGAAAGTTTAGGCACAATTGCATTAAAATACATTTCATTGTTCATTGATGTTGGATAATAAGGCTCCACCTCTAATGCTGGCGAAGTAGCCCCCCAAATAGCAACGGTCTTTTTATGAAATGCACAAGCAATATATAAGAAGCCAGTATCGTGCGAGATCACTGTTCTTGCATTTTTCACTAATAAAGCAGATTCTTGTAAATTGAACTGCCCACAAGCATTGTAAATTTTAATTGGATTTACAGCAGCGACTGCATCCCCTTCTAATTGATCTTCCGTCCCTCCCACTAAAACGATTGGATAAGGGAGCTTATGACAAAGTTTTTGTAATTCAGAAATGGGCAATTTTTTAGTCGCATAGGAAGCGCCAATCACCAATGCGATATAGCCGGACTGAAAAGATGCAGGTAATGCATTTGATTTTAAGGAAGCCGTCTCTGGAATAAAATAATCCAATCCCTTTCCGTCGTTCACTACCCCTAAACTTGCTAAAGCATCTAAAGACCTGTCTGCGATATGCCTAGATGGCATCAGATTCAAATGCAACTTAGTGAGTAAGAATTTCTGAAAGCTTAATTTTTTATAAGAGAGTACCGGAACACCTAATGCTTTTTGAATTTTATAAGTTCTGAAATTCTTATGCAGGTCAATAATATAATCAAATTTATATGCTTTCAATTCTTTGATGGTCGCATTTAAATCCTTTTCAAAATAATGAAACTGGTCTATATATGGATTCGCAATAGTGACGGCTTTCATAGAAGACTTGGTCAAAAAATGGATCGATGCACCAGGAATCTGTTCCTTTGCGCAACGTATTGCTGGAGTTGTGAATACGATATCACCTATGGAAGAAAAACGGATGAATAATAAACGCATAGGTATTAATATTGGATCTACTTTAGATATAGCTTAAGGCAATGGGTGCTCTTGTTCAAAATAATCCAAGTCCTTATGATAAGTTTCTTCGGTGAAAACAAAAGCAATCAAAGTGATACCCATAACAATCGCACCCGTCACAATGCCACTTTGTACTATGGTCCATCCCATTGATTTTTGTAAAATATCTAAGAATAAAAAGTTAATTAAAGGTAAAGCGCCACGAACCATGTTTGGAATAGTAGTTGCAGCTGTTGCTCTTAAATTGGTTCCGAACTGCTCTGCCGCCATTTGATTAAAGATGGCCCAATAACCTGTGCTGAAGCCTAAGAAAGCGCAGATAGCATACATCCTACTGTCGCTGTTATTGAATGTACTAAAAAATAAAACCATACCCAAAATACTAATCATGTAAAACAAGAACAAAGCCTTCTTTCTACTCTTAAAATATTGACTCACCCATCCTATCAGTAAATCACCCACTGCAATTCCAATATAAGCAAACATCACAGACCTTCCTGAATCAATTAAATTTTTACCATACAAACCAGTCGCAAACTTATTGCTATAGTTAACCATTACGCCAATTACAAACCAGGTTGGCAGACCAATTAAAATGGCTTTAATATATTTTGAAAATCTTTTGTACGAATTAAAGAACATGAAAAAATTGCCCTTATTGATACTTGACAATTTAGCAGATTCAAACATAAAGGACTCTGCAACGCGCACACGTAAGACCAATAAAAAGAAACCTAGTCCGCCTCCAATTTTATAACACAATCTCCAGTCCTGTGTATACTTAAATGTGAAATAGGCAAAGACTGCGCCAAACAAGCCTATACCCGCCACCATCGAAGTACCCAATCCCCTTTTATTTTTTGGCAACATCTCAGAAACTAAAGTAATTCCTGCACCTAATTCACCTGCCAAGCCAATGCCTCCAATAAATCTACAGTAGGCATATTGATCGACGGTTTGAACATAACCAGTTACAATATTTGCAACAGAGTATAATAAAATAGATCCAAATAAAACTTTCAGCCTGCCGAGCTTATCGCCAATAACACCCCATAAAATTCCTCCAATTAACAAACCAGACATTTGCCAATTTATAATATGCGCGCTGTCCACAATGATTGAATCCATTGTGGCTCCAACTGCAAGCACACTTGGCTGGCGAACAATTGTAAATAATAGTAAATCATACACATCTACAAAATACCCTAATGCCGCTACAAAAACTGGCAAAGAAAAAAGTCCAATTTGCTTATTGTTCATGCAAGAAAATTTATGCTTACGCTTTTTTAGCGCGATGTGTAATCACTTTTATAATAACAGGCAAAGTAGTTATACCAACAATACCTAAGACAATCACTTCTAAGTGGTTTTTTAAATCAAAATTAAAATGTGTTAAAATCCATGACTGTAAAAAATAACCTGCGCACAACATACTACCCACCCAAGCCAAACAGCCAATCACATTATAATACATGAACTTCGCTTTATCCATCTTCACAATGCCGGCAACGATTGGGCCAAATGTTCTTATAATAGGAATGAACCTTGCGATCACGATGGCTCTTCCTCCATGTTTTTGATAAAACTCATCTGCTTGAATTAAATACTTTTTCTTGAAGAATAAGTTTTCTTTCCAATCAAACATGGTTGGCCCCACTTTGTTGCCAAAAATATAACCTACATAGTTGCCTAAAATTCCTGCAGTAGAAATGAAAACAAAGAGTATAAATAAATTGACCCATTCATTATTGGAAGCATATACTTCAGCCGCTAAAGGGGCGCAATAAATACCCGCTACAAATAACAAACTATCACCTGGCAAAAAGAATCCTGCAAATAAACCAGTTTCTGCAAAGACTACAAATAAGATGAGCCATAGGCCACCATGTTCAATATAAAACTGTGGCTGTAACAATTGACTCCAATGAAAAGCTTCTAATAATGTGATCATGCTAAATATATATAATTAAACTTCTTGCGCTTCGGTTAATTCTCCCTCCCATTTGCTCACTGCTGTTGTTGCTAAACTATTGCCCAATACATTGGTAGCAGTTCTAAACATATCGCAAAAATGGTCGATTGGTAAAATCAAAGCAATGCCTTCTGGAGGAATGTTAAACATCGCACAAGTTGCAGTAACAACTACTAAAGAGGCTCTTGGCACACCAGCGATACCTTTACTTGTTAACATTAATACAACTAACATCGTTAACTGTGTTCCTAGGTCTAACTGAATGCCATAAGCTTGTGCAATCGCCATGCTCGCAAAAGTCATATACATCATACTACCATCTAAATTAAACGAATAGCCAAGTGGTAAGATGAAAGAAACAATTTTATCCTTGCAACCAAATCGCTCCAATTCTTCTGTCAATTTTGGAAAAACTGCTTCAGAACTTGTTGTACTAAATGCAATCACCAATGGTGTAGAAATATGTTTTAATAAAGAGGGTACGCGGTTTCTTAAAATTAAATAACCAACGCCTAAAAGGACTACCCATAAAGTGCCAATTCCGATTAAAAAATACAATAGATACTTACCGTAAAAAATGAAAACTGTTAAGCCCTTTGTCGCAATCACAGCAGCAATAGCACCAAATACCCCTAATGGTGCAAAGTTCATTACATAACCTACCATTTTTAAAATGATATGTGCAACCGTATCTAATGCTTTAATAAAACCTTTAGCAGGTTCACCTATTGCAGCCGCAGCTACACCAAAGAAAATACTGAAAATAACAATTTGTAAAATTTCGTTGGTTGCCATCGCTTCAAACATACTCTTAGGAAATACATGCTCCACGAAATTGATGATGCTAAAAGATTGTGTTTTGCCCATCAAATCCTTCACGCCTGAGCTATCGCCCACTGTTAAATCCAATCCTGCTCCTGGCTTTAATAAATTTACTAAGACCAAACCTATTAAAAGACTAATCAAGGAAGCAGACAAAAACCATAAAAGCGCTTTTCCGCCCACACGACCTACCGTTTTGATGTCGCCTAATTTTGCGATACCCACCACCAAAGTTGAAAAAACCAATGGGGCAATAATCATTTGAACCAATCTTAAAAAGATGGTCGTCAATAGTTTTACATTTTTAGCAAAACTGTCAATGGTTGCCTGATCCTTTCCTTCGTGAATAAAATAGCCTAGAACGGCACCTGCCACCATCGCGATGACAATATAAAATGTGAGTTTGTTAGATTTTTTCATAAGCAGCTTAGTCCTGCAATATACCACATAACTTGTAAAAAAATAGGGGGTCTAAAAAAATGACTTAGCCCCTTTTTTTTCATAAAAAACTACGCTGTAATTGCAAAAAAAATGCTATTTTTCAACCTAAATCGAAACCTATTATTATGAGTTTATTCAGAAAGAAAGATTTGACTGCGATGCTAGCCCAATCTGAGGAGGGTGGCAAAGGGTTAAAAAGAACACTAGGTGCTGGTAATTTAATCGCCCTGGGAATTGGTGCCATTATTGGTGCTGGTTTATTTGTAAGAACAGCTGCAGCTGCTGGACAAGCCGCTGGACCTGCTGTTACTATCTCCTTTATTATTGCAGCGGTAGGTTGTGCTTTTGCAGGTTTATGTTATGCTGAATTTGCAGCGATGATTCCAATTGCAGGTAGCGCATACGCTTACTCTTATGTTACAATGGGTGAATTAGTTGCATGGATTATCGGCTGGGCATTGATCATGGAATATGCACTTGGTGCTGCCACTGTATCTATTGCTTGGAGCGAATACCTGAATAAACTTACTGGAGGCGCCATTCCTTACGAATGGAGTCATAGCCCTTTTGAAAGCTTTACCGATAGTTTAGGTGTTGCACATTCTGGTATCATGAATGCACCTGCCTTAATTATCCTTTTAGCTTTAACCTTATTATTAATCAAAGGTTCTCAAGAATCAGCGATCGTAAACGCAGTGATTGTGTTTATCAAAGTTGCAATTGTAATTATATTCATTGCAATTGGATGGCAGTTCATCAAGCCTGAAAACCATACTCCATATATGATTCCTGCTGGTCAAGCTGCTGTTAAAGACAGTGCTGGCAAGGTGATTGCAGATTATTCCGGCGCCTTTAAGCATGGATGGGGTGGTGTTCTTGGTGGTGCAGCAATTGTATTCTTTGCCTTTATTGGTTTTGATGCAGTTTCTACAGCAGCACAAGAAGCTAAGAATCCAAAAAGAGATATGCCAATTGGAATCTTAGGATCATTAGTAGTTTGTACTATCCTTTACATTTTATTTGGCCACGTTTTAACAGGTGTGGCGAACTGGAAAGACTTTGTTGATCCAGAAAAAGGAAGAGAAGCTTCTGTTGCATATGCAATCTCAACTTATATGACAGGATATGGTTGGTTAGCAACTGCAGTGACTGTAGCGATTCTTGCTGGTTTCTCTTCTGTTATATTAGTGATGTTGATGGGACAAAGCCGTATTTTCTACTCTATGAGTAAGGATGGTTTATTGCCAAAAGCATTTGGTGATTTACACCCTAAATACCAAACTCCATACAAGTCTAACTGGATCTTATTTGTGTTTGTTGGTTTATTTGCCGCTTTCGTTCCAGGAAGTGTTGCAGGTGATTTAACAAGCTTTGGTACCCTATTTGCCTTTGTATTAGTGAGCTTAGGGGTATGGATTTTAAGACGTAAGTCTCCAGAAATGGAGCGTCCATTCAAAACGCCATTAGTACCATTGGTTCCAATTTTAGGAGCAGTTATCTGTTTAGCAATGATCTTTGCATTAGATATGCAAACGCTTAAAGTTGCCTTTATTTGGATGATCTTAGGCTTATTTGTTTACTTCTTCTATAGTAAGAAAACAAGTAAATTGAATAAATAGTCCTTTTGGACCTAAATTATAATAGTCCCGATTTTCGGGACTATTTTTTTTGTGTTATTTTTGCACACCTTAAATCATGAAACTATGGGTAGGATATTTGAAGTAAGAAAAGCAACCATGTTTGCTCGTTGGGATAAAATGGCAAAACAATTTACCCGTATTGGTAAAGAGATTGTCATTGCAGTAAAAGCGTCTGGTCCAGATATGGCAACCAATCCAGCTTTACGTAGATGTTATCAGAACGCAAAGAGTGTAGGTATGCCCAAGGATCGTGTAGAGGCTGCAATCAAAAGAGCGCTTGGAAAAGATACTTCAAACTACGAAGAAATCTTATATGAAGGTTATGCTCCGCATGGTGTTGCCTTATTAGTTGAAACTGCAACAGATAACCATGTTAGAACTGTAGCCAATGTAAAAAGTATTTTTAATAAAGGCGGTGGTGCTTTAGGCAATAGTGGTAGCGTGAGTTTTCAATTTAAGAAAATGGGCGTATTTAAATTAAACCCAGAAGGATTGATCATGGATGATTTAGAATTAGAATTAATCGATCATGGATTAGATGAACTTGGAGAAAGTAATGACGATAGTGACAATCCAATCATCGTTTTAAGATGTGCTTTCACTGACTTTGGTAACTTACAAAAAGCATTAGAGGACAAGAACATTACACCAATTAGTGCCGAATTGGAATGGATTCCAACAACAACCGTTCCAGTAACAGATGAACAAGCAGAAGATATCAGTAAATTGATTGAGAAATTAGAACAAGACGAAGACGTGAACAAAGTGTTCCACAATATGGCTTAAACTTACCGTTACGAAATATTTTAACCTGATATTATTTTTAATTTTTGCGCAGTCCATTGCTGCGCAAAAATTAATTTCTAAAAATGCAAAGCAGTATTGGTCAATTTCAAAAACAACACCTGCTCCAAACGCTAAAGCCTTAGCTATCTCAAATTTGAACGCTGCTTCGCTTTATAAAATACAAAACAGCATTTCACCGAATTATTACACTACACAGACAGGATTTTTTTGTAATCAAGAAAGGGCTTTTGAAAAAAAGACTAAGATTCCTTTAAGATTTAGATTAGGTTCATTGAGTTATACAGAACAATTAGAAGGATACTAATTGCATTTATTCGGCCACCATCTCTTTTACAACTGCAATCACTTCTTCTGTATTTGGCTTTGAGAAGTAATCTCCGTCACTTGCATAAGCTGGGCGATGCGCTTTGGCAGAAAGTGTTCTTGCACTTGCATCCAACCATTTGTACCCTCCTTGCCCCTCGATTACTTGTTGATACATAAAAGCAGTTGCCCCACCAGGTACATCTTCGTCCACAAATAAAATTCGATTCGTCTTTTTTAGGGACGCTAAAATCTGATGGTTGATATCAAATGGTAATAAAGTTTGAATGTCGATCACTTCGCAATCAATACCCATTGCTGCTAAACGAATTGCAGCATCTTCTATAATTCTTAAAGTAGACCCGTAAGATACAATCGTAATATCTTCGCCCGTTCTTAGGGTTTCTATCATCCCTAATGGCACAGTGAATTCATTAATATTTGCAGGGACCGTTTCTTTTAATCGAT
>CAZLKW010000018.1:14929-34835 GCA_964560215.1 uncultured Sediminibacterium sp.
ATAGCCATTTAAACATTCAATTAAGATTGCGGGATCGTTTGCTTTTAGTAAAGTATTATACATCCCCACCGCTTGTACCATATTTCTTGGCACACAAACATACATACCTCTTAAAGAATTAATAATCATACCCATTGGGGAACCACTATGGAAAATGCCTTCTAAACGATGCCCTCTTGTTCTGATAATTACTGGACTACTCTGCTTACCAACAGTTCGATAATGTAAGGTTGCTACATCATCACTTAAGGTTTGAATACCGTATAATAAATAATCCAAATATTGAATTTCTGCAATGGGCCTTAATCCTCTCATCGCTAAACCATGGGCTTGACCCATAATCGTTTGCTCTCTAATTCCAGTATCAAAAATTCTATTGACTCCATATTTTGCTTGCAATCCGGCAAAGCCCTGATTCACATCTCCAATATTTCCCAGGTCTTCGCCAAAGGCAACCACTTTAGGATTGTTTGCAAATAAATGATCAAAGTATTGATTGAGTACTTCGTATCCATTCAATTGTTTTGGACTTGCATCCATTACTGCAGGAACTACGGAAACATTTAATGAACTTTGTTGTCCTTCATTGTATAAATACTTGCTATAAAATGGGGCTTGAACTTGATAATATTCGTCTACCAATTTTTTAATTGCAGCGGCATTTGGGTGTTGTGGGGCTTGCTCTAAAACAATATTTAGAATTCTGAAAAGTTCTCTTTTTAAAGGCTCTTTATTGGCAACCAATTCTTGCATCATACGAAACAAGGGAGATGCTTGATCTAATCCTGCATATACCAATGTTGCTGCTTCTTGAATTTTTGATTTGATTGGACCAATATATTTTTCCCAAGCAATTTGTTTCTGATCGCGCACTTCTTGTTTTACATCAGATTCAAATTGGTCTAAGAATTCTGCTGTCGCTAACTCATTTTGAATTAACCAATTTCTCATTTGCTTATTACAGTCCCAAGTCCTCTCCCACTCTAATCTTTCTGCAGACTTATACCTTTCATGACTTCCACTTGTTGAATGTCCTTGTGGCTGTGTCACTTCTTTTACATGAAATAAAACCGGCGTATGGGTTGCGCGTGTATAAGTGATACCTTCTTCAAAGGTTTCACAAAGTGCAGCATAATCCCAACCATTGACAGTGTATATTTTAATGCCATTGGTGCCTGGCTTTTTTTCAAACCCAGCTAGTACTTCTGAAATAGATGCTTTCGTTGTTTGTAATGCAGTAGGTACAGAAATACCATATCCATCATCATAAACAACTACAGCTAATGGCACTTGTAAAACACCTGCAGCATTCATTGTTTCCCAAAAATGCCCTTCGGAGGTACTCGCATCGCCTATCGTACAAAAGCAAACTTCGTTGCCCTCATTTGTTAAGCCTTTGAAGGCCTCTTTTTCATTTGAATTTCTAAAAAATTTAGACGCAAATGCAAGCCCTAATCCACGAACCATTTGACCTGCCGTGGGCGCTATATCAGCTGATATATTATAACTATCAACAAGAGGCAGCCACTCCCCTTTCTCATTGACAAAGGGTGTACTAAAATGCGCATTCATGTTTCTTCCCCCACTATATGGATCATGCGCTACATCCGCGTACAATTGTGAAAAATAATCTTCGACATTGGATACCCCTAAAGAAAACATCCATGTTTGATCTCTATAATAACCACTTCTAAAATCTCCTTTTTGAAAAAATTTCGCAAGGGCAACCTGTGCGACTTCCTTGCCGTCACCAAAAATGCCAAATTTAGCCTTTCCAGTCAATACCTCACGTCTTCCTAACAAACTCACTTCTCTACTTACCAGTGCTGTTCGATAGTCCTCCAATACAGTTTTTTGAAATGCTTCAAAAGAAAGCATGTCATGATTAGATACGGCTTCTAAGTTGGATTCCATAGGACAAAAATAGGGGTCAAAATGCAATAAAAATCAAGAAACACATAAAATCAGTTAATTAACAAAATTTCAATAGTTTTGAGTATTGTATTCCTACAAAACACTTGGTTTCAAGCCCATTAGACAACTAATTCACACATTAAATTAAAGACAATATGAAGTACATTTTTACAGTTGGATTTTCACTTGCTGCATTGTTTTGTTCAGCACAAACGGGAATAAAATTTGATAAGGCTGCACATAGTTTTGGGAAAATACCAAAAGGCGTACATAAGTCGGTTGTATTCACCTATACAAACAATGATCCACGACCTGTTGTAATTGAGTTTGCCAATGCCGAATGCGGGTGTACACAACCAGAATACAACCAAAATCCGGTCTTAAAAGGCCAACGAGGTACTATTAAAGTTACCTATACTGCTCCAACAGTTGGTGCTTTTAGAAAGAAAGTAAATGTCAAGTTTGCAGGACAAAAATTACCTACTGAATTAGTAATCGAAGGCGAGGTTGTAAAATAAGCTTAATATTTTGTTCATATTCAATATAAAATTAACCTATTATTTTTGCTTCATTATTGGATTTGGTTAATCCTAAGCAAGCAATCGTTATAGCCTCCTGATTCCTCAGGGGGCTTTTTTATTCCATCAAAAATAAAAATGCCCCCCGTAAACGGAGGGCATTCTATAAGTATAAAGTTTATACCTAATTATTTAGACCACCACATTTTAGCATAGTTGTCATCTGTACCCCCCATAGCAGTCACAGCCGCTTTATAATTTACAGGGTTCAAAGATGCTTCTGTTGGAGCGTAACCCAAACGGTAAGGAATACCTCTTGAATCAACTCTGTCAACTGCAGCAGTTAAAACTGGGAATCCAGTTCTTCTCCAGTCACACCAAATTTCCCAAGCACTTAAGTAATTGTGTACCCACTTCTCAGTTAAAATTTGCTTATGTGCAGTTGCACTTGTATAAGCTACATCTGCATTTGCAATATAAGCAGCATATTTAGTTGCATCATATACACCATACATTTCCCAAGAAGCTTTGATAGCTGCTTTATACTTTTCTTCAGCTTCAGCATCTCCACCTGTTGTATAACCTAATTTAGCCGCTTCCGCTTGTAAAAATAAAACTTCAGCGTAGTTATAAATAGACAAAGGAGAACCTTGACTTCTGAATGCAGTTCCAATACGGCTAAAAGCAGCAGGGATATTTACAGCAGCATTTCTACCATATGGTAAACCTTTTACTACACCACTAGCTAACACTTCACCATAAACAGGCAAACGTGGATCCGCTTTTGGTTCCATGTAATCAGTCATAGTTTTGCTGATTGCATAGTCGTTACGGTTACTTACAGAATAGTTGTCATACCATGGATTGTAGTTGTTAGGATCACCAGCAACAAACTTATACATGATATTTTGAGCATTACTTGAAATTACACCAGCAGCAATTGCAGCAGCGTATTCAGTTTTACCCTTAGATGGATTTACTTTTGACAATCTAACTGACATTGCTAAACGAATTGTATTTGCAAAACGCTTCCAAGCAGCCATATCACCACCAAAAATTACATCACCAACCACACCAGATTCGTTCTCTTTAATTTGAGCAACCGCTTCAGTCAACTCTTTGAATAAATCTGTGTAGATTGACTCTTGAGAATCATATTTTGGTGAATAAGCCTCACTACCTTTTAGTGCTTCAGAATAAGGGATATCACCCCAGATATCTGTCATTCTTAAGAAGTAGAAAGCTTTCATGATTCTTGCAGCTGCAATTTGGTTGGCTTTAGAACCATTACCAATTGTTGTAGCTGCACCTTCATTGTTGTAATTGATAATTGTTTGTAAATCATACAATGGTCCAATATACCATGATGCGAAACTTGCGTTACGATCACTGTATAAAGAAGAACCAGGATAAGGTCCTTCAGATAAATGTTGCACATATAAATTAGCCAATCTGTTATTAAACATAACAGTTTTCATCGCTTGTTGCGAATTGGTAAGCAATGCACTTGTAGATGCTTTTGTAAGAAGTGTAGGAGATACGTTTGTATCACCGAACTTATTACAACTTTGCATTGTAGCAAGGACTGCGATAAGAATTAATATTTTTTTCATCATTATTATTTTTAAAATTTTTGTACTAATTATTCATTAGAACGTTACACGTAAGTTAACACCAAGTTGACGTGTAGAAGAAAGCTGACCACCTTCTCTGTAGAACACTTCTAACTCAGATGGATCAATACCCCATTGCTTAGTTGTAGCCCAGATTAACCATGCGTTTTGAACGATGAATCCAAGATTTGCAGTTTTAGCAAATGGTACTTTCTTCAACATAGAAGCTGGGAAATTGTAGCCCAATCTAACTTCACGCAATTTAATATATGATGCATCTAATAACACATTGCTTGCGTCACGTTGACGTGCAGTGTACCAATAAGCACGAGCTGGAATATACCTGTTATTTTCTTGACCAGCTAATGCTCCGTTTGCAAAAATACCTGGGATACGAATACCACCATTACCTGCGTTACCGCCTGTTGTAGTATAAGCACCTGGATAATCTCTCCAATCAAAACCTTTATCATTCACACCAACTGTCTCTTGAGAAAGACCAGCACCTGTGTTAAAGTTTCTTGTTTCAGAGTAGAATAAACCACCGCTTTGGAAATCGATAGAGAAAGCTAAATCAATATTCTTGTAACGGAATGTGTTGAATAAACCACCAGTCCATTTTGGTAATACTGTTCCAATTTCTTTATTGATATCATATAAAGGTTGACCAGTTGCATCAATCAATGTTTTACCTGTAGCTGGATCAGTTCTCCATTTTCTACCATAATAAGTACCCCATTGACCACCAACTCTATGCTCTAAACGTGTATCATATCTGTTTGTTGCATATAAATAAGTATTAATACCTGGAGCTAATTCCTTGATTTCATTACGGTTCTTAGCCCAGTTGATGCTAGTTTCCCATACGAAGTTCTTTGTTTCTACTGGCTTACCGTTTATAGAAAGTTCGATACCCTGGCTAACGATGTTACCAGCATTGATCTGAGCAGTTGAGAAACCACTTGCTGGAGAAACGTCTACACCCAAGATTTGATCTGTGTTGTTGTTTTGGTAAACAGTTGCATCAAATCCAATCTTCTTGAACAATTTTAATTCTATACCCACCTCGTAAGCCTTTGTTAAAGCTGGACGGATACCGCCACCTTTAAATTGGTTACCGATTGAAACAGAAGCGTTACTTCCGTAGAATGATCCGTTATTGATTGCTAAATCTAAAGAGTGTGCTCCTAAATCAGACCCAACACTCGCAAATGAAGCACGTAACTTACCATAAGTTAACCAGTTTGTTTTCCACAATTCTGTGAAAATGAAACTTGAACTCACAGAAGGGTATAAGTAAGAATTACTTGCTTCTGGCAATGCAGAAGACCAGTCGTTACGGATCGTTCCATCTACGTATAAGAAATCTCTATAACCAAATGAAGCTTTACCGTAAACTGAGTTTACAATCTTCTTCTCATAGCTTCTAGAGAATGAAGGACGAGATACAGATGCAGCAATGTCAAAATAGTTTGGAGAACTCAATCCACCTTCTGTAGATAAAGACATTTGACTATAACTATTTCTTCTTATGTTACCTCCAGCTAATCCATCTACAGAGAAATCACCGAATTTGTTTTTGTAAACGATGTTTGTCTCATAGTTCATCTCTTTGTATTGGTTCTGCAATTGCTTATAATAAGGTAATGCTAGTGAACCAGTAGCCATTCTTTGATCGTTCTCGTTAGAATAAGTATTCATTCTTGCATTAGACTGAATGCTCAAGTGGCTGTTAATTTTGTAGTTTAAACCAACATTACCAACAATTCTATTTTGTTTTTGAGTTGTAAAGTTTTCAGCAACTACAAAATAAGGGTTATCCCAGTAAGCAGGAATTCCGTAAGTAGCGAAATCTCCAGTAGCATTAGGGTCACCAATATTCCAAGAATTCAAACTTCCATCTGCTTCACGATATTGCTTCATACGTTCCATATCCAATTGTCTTTGGAACCATTGGTTGAAGTTTTGAGTTACGTTTAATCCAGATAAATTATATCCTTCTGTTGGCGCACCTTTTGTATAAGAAGTAGTATAAGTGATATCAGTTGATACAGTTAATTTCTTTCCTACATCAAAAGAACCATTCACACCTAATTGATGTTGGTCTCTATTTGCATTAGGTACCACCAATGTTCTTTGTTGGTTACCATAAGTCAATCTAAAGTTATGAGATTCTCCACCAGATGTGAATGCTACAGAGTTGTTTAAATTCAAACCTGTTTGGAAGAAATTCTTTACGTTGTCTGGTTGTGCAATCATTGGTGTTAATTTACCAAAGTCAGCACCAGGATACCAGCTCCAGTAAGCACGGTATAGAGAACCATCGATCTTTGGACCCCAGCTTTCATCTGCACCATACTCCAACATTCTTTGACCTTGGAACGCAGCCCAAGATGCAGGATGTGCAGCAGGATCATAATTGAAGATATAATAACCTTGGTCATCTAAATATCCAGCACCTAATGTGTTTTTACTCGTATAAGCAGAAGAATAACCACCCGCATATTGATTTTGGTATGGAGGTAATAACGCAATGTTTTCGAAAGTTGCACCTAAGTTTAATTCAACACCGCTGTACTTTTTACGAGTACCTTTTTTTGTTGTGATAACAACCGCACCATTTGCAGCACGTTGACCGTACAATGCAGTTGCAGCTGGTCCTTTTAACACTGATAAGTTTTCAACGTTATCCATTAAAACAGCTGATTGGTTGGTGATTGTTCCATCAACAACAAAGATTGGCTCCTGTGGTCCTAAACCTGTAACACCACGGATTAAGATACTACCGTTGTCAAAAGCAGAACTTGGAGAACCTACTAATTGCACACCGGCAACCTTTCCTGCTAGTGCAGTACTCACGTCAGTCGATTTTGCGATTGTTAAGTTTTCTCCTTTCACCTCTTGAACAGCATATCCAAGGGCTTTTTTCTCTCTTTTAACACCCAAGGCAGTAACGATAACTTCTGTTAAATTATCTACTGTTTCTTTAAGTGTAATTCTGCTAGCATTTGCTGCAGATACTTCTAAGTTAGCAAAACCTGTTGCAGAAATCTGCAAGACAGCATTTTGTTTAACAGTAATAGAAAAAGCGCCATTCGCATCTGCTTTAGTAGCATTGCTTGTGCCTTTTTCTCTAACTGTAGCGGCTTCAACCGGTGCACCATTTGCAGCCGAAATCTTTCCGTTTACAGTTGTAGTTTGAGCTAGTGCAATGTTCAAAGAAAAGAACATAGCCAGCATCATGTACAAATTTTTCTTCATGTGATTAAATTTTAGAATACATACCCCTTGAAATAGGTCCTTGGGATTTGTTAATGAATTGTGAATTTAAGGTAATTTATAGAATAACAATATTTTTTTGTTAAATATTTTATGCCCAAATACATATAAAAGTATTAGTTATATAAATTTATTTATATATATGAAAATTGTTTTTATTTTTTGGGGTTATTATTGCTCAAAAATACCGAGCTATATAAGAAAGAAAAAAAAGGAAGGCCTTGAAAGCCTTCCTCATAATATATTAAAAATCAAATAGTTCCGTGGATCAACTACCTCTAGAGCCACCCGTTTTAATTGGTTTTTTACTCGCTCCAGAGGACTTTGTGTTCGCTTTTGCGATAAACTTAGAACTTCCTCCTGCTTGAACATTCGTCTTGGTGTTAGACGCAGCTTTCTTGTCCGCTATTTTTTTATTGATTGCAAATCCCATAAAGATGTATTTATTGTATTCGAATGAGGTTCAAAAATAGGATTAATATTTTATACAGGACTAAATAGCTCTTTTTACTTTTTTACAAGATCATAGGAATGGGTAATTAACTCCTGAACAAGAGCTGGACTGAGTCTTGCATTCAACACAAGTGTATTCCAATGTTTTTTATTCATGTGATACCCTGGTAAGATATTGTCGGGATAAGCTTCTCTTAATTCAATCGACCTATCTGGATCTGTCTTAACATTGACTCTTGGAGGTTGTTCATCTAAAGATAGTAATAGAAACATTTTGCCTTTAATCTTATATACAAGATTTTCTGGTCCGAATGGTTGACATTCCTCTACCGAATCAAAGGTCAAACAGAAATCTCTCACCCATTCTACATGCATCTGATTATTTTTATGATGAGCAATTAGATTCTTAACAACCCAACCTTGTGTAAAGTATTCACTGGTTTATTATCCCAAAATAAATCAAAGCCATCTAAACCAGCAGCTGCATAATCCGATTTGATATCCGTCAAAGACATACCATTTGAATTGTTTGCATTTAATTTTGGCAATAATTGTATTAACCAATTTCCTTTTTCCGGTTCTATATTAATGGAGATGGTATTTTTATTAGTCTCAAATTTCAAGTTCATCTCCTCCCACTTACTTCCTTTCTTTGAACGTTGTATTATTGTAGACACAGGTTCTAATCCAATCCAAATTGCTTTATAATTGGATGCGCCAATTTCAACAGCATCAATTTGTGTTTGTATATAATCTGGCGCAACTGTTGTTTTAGGGATTTTGAACTCAAACCATTTTTGTAATGGATATTCAAAGCATGCGCCGTGCATATAATTCAATAAAGCCTTTTTTAACCCATATCCAAAAATTTCATGATTAGCGCCTGTTGGATCTGTATGTGTAATATCATTGTTTGCAAAACTACCTAGTTCATCTGAAACTTTTTTAACCTTATACTTATCGGGGGCTAATCCAACAGGACTATGCGCTGTCATCGTAAACAAATGCCAGAAGGCAGATTTTAAAATACCTGTTTCAAAAAATTGTCGAATCATTTCCAAGGAATCCACTGTTTCTTGCACCGTCTGTGTTGGAAAGCCATACATCAAATAAGCATGTACCATAATACCTGCGTCATTAAAATGCTGACTCACTTTTGCCACCTGTGCAACGGTGATTCCTTTTTGTATTAAATCTAATAACCTATCGGATGCTACTTCCAAACCACCACTCACTGCGATACATCCCGATGCTTTTAATAATAAGCATAAATCGGCAGTAAAACTTTTCTCGAAACGTACATTCGCCCACCAACTCACCACTAAGTTTCTACGAATGATTTCAATCGCTAAAGCTTTCATCAATGCTGGCGGAGCTGCTTCATCTACAAAGTGAAAACCATTTTGACCGGTCTGGGCAATCATTGTTTCCATTCTGTCTGCTAATAAACTTGCAGTCGCCGGCTCATAAGTTTTAATATAATCTAAAGAGATATCACAAAAAGTGCATTTTCCCCAATAACATCCATGTGCCATGGTTAATTTATTCCATCTTCCATCACTCCATAAACTATGCATTGGATTCACTAACTCAATAACAGAAATGTATTGATCTAATAATAAACCATCGTAATCGGGTGTGCCCAATTGATGTTGTTTGTAATCAGGGTAAATAGACTCATTGATATACGTCACTACTCCGTTAAGCAATGTAAAGGAACGTTTTAAATCATGTACTTCCTTTTTGCCATCAATATGATCAATCAATATTTCTATTGGCGCTTCCCCATCATCTAGCGTGATAAAGTCATAAAATTCAAACACTCTTGTATCAGACAAAGAGCGTAGTTCCGTATTTGCAAATCCGCCACCCATCGCCACTTTTATGGAAGGATGATTTTGTTTGATCCATTGTCCGCATCTTAAGGAAGTATATAAGTTGCCCGGAAAAGGAACAGAGATACAAACTAATTTTGGTTGTATACTTTGAATATGTTTTTCAAAGATGTCTAATAATACACTGTCTAAATAAGTTGCTGGTGCATTTAAAGCAGCGTATAATTGATCAAAAGTATTTGCAGACCTGCCTAGGCTTTCCGCATAGCGACTAAACCCAAAATGAGGATCAATTGTATCTTTAATTAAATTGCCAAGATCTTCTAAATACATGGTGGCAATATGCTTGGCTTTATCTTGCTTACCCATTGCTCCAAAAGCCCAATGCAAATCATCCATTTGCTCGAAGGCACTTGCTTCTGGTAAAAAATTTCTAGTACAAATTAAATGTGCGATCGTATCCAACTTCCCTTGTAGAAATAAAATAACTTGATCAATCGTATTGATGTAATTGTTTTTTAAAGCAAGTATTCTTTGCGCATTTGCGTTTAATTCAAATTCCTGTGATTCAATCTTATCAAATAAATTGGTTAACCCAGCTTTGCTAAAGACAGCTAAAGTTACCTCTATCCCTAAATCTGCTTGCACACTTGGTATTCCTTTTGTATTCAAGAATCCTTTAAGGTATGCGGTTGCTGGATAGGGTGTATTCAGCTGGGTAAAGGGGGGTGTAATTAAGAAAACAGGTGATTCCATTTTTTTATTTTACCGTCTTCATTTGAATAATATCAACTACAAATGCAAAAGCCATCGCAAAATAAATGTATCCTTTTGGTATCGCTAAGTGAAACCCTTCTGCAATTAAGGTTATACCAATCATCATTAAAAATGTTAAAGCCAATATTTTAAATGATGGGTGCTTTTTGATAAAATGACTAATAGGTTGAGACGCGAAAATCATGATACCTACTGCGACAATAACAGATGTATACATTACCCATAATTCCTGCGCCATACCAATCGCTGTAATAATTGAGTCAATTGAAAAAACGATGTCTAATAAAATAATTTCTAGTAATAATCTTTGAAAACTACTTTTCTTAGGCACTATTGGCACTTCACTTTGATTCGCTAATTCAGTTTTATGATGAATTTCAATAGTACTCTTATAGATTAAGAAAAGTCCTCCTGAAATTAAGATTAATCCTTTACCTGAAAATGTAATATCAGATATGGTAAATAAAGTCTGATCAAGTTTTAAAATCCAAGATATTAATGTCAATAAAATCAAGCGCATAATCATGGCTAAGCCAAGACCCCAATACCTTAATTTATCTCTTTGATTATCTGGAAGTTTGTCTGATAAAATTGAAATGAAAATTACATTATCGATACCTAAAATGACTTCTAATGAGATTAAAGAAATCAAAGGAACAATTGCATCTAACATAGTTGTGTTTTTTCAACTACAAATATAGGTATAGATTAGGTTTCGGGACATGAATGTTCCGTTTTAAATAAACCAATTAATTAGTTGGTGCTACTGGGCCCATACGAATTGCTTTTACTTGTGTTGGCCATTTTATGGCTTGACCATTGTTCATTAATGATTTATCTCTTGGAAATGTCTCATTGTCTTCACATGCCATATACACCATGATTGCTGTAAGAATGACGTTATTTTTTACATCATCAAAAATAACTTTATCATAGGTGTCTCTATTCGTATGCCATGTGTAGTTAAAATAAGACCAGTTTAAAGCACCTAATGAAAAACCTGGCGCGCCAACTCCTATAAATGATGCATGATCACTTCCACCCCCACCTGGTGTTCCAGGAAAAGTTGTCTTCACTGAGTCTTTGATATAACTTGGTGCTGGAGCTAACCAACGGGTAATGAAATCACCAGCATGTTGAAATCCTTGTCCAGAAATATTAACAATCCTTCCTGTGCCATTATCTTGATTAAACAAAGCCTGTAATTTGCTAACTACTTCTGGATGGTCTTCTACAAATGCTCTAGAACCATTTAAACCCTGCTCCTCACTACCCCAATGTCCTACTAAAATTGTACGTTTAGGATTAGGATAAAACATTTTTAAAAGACGCATTGCTTCCATCATTGTCAATGTTCCAGTACCATTATCAGTAGCACCTTGTCCACCATCCCAAGAATCAAAATGCGCAGACAACATCACATATTCTTCCGGCTTTTCTGTGCCTTTAATTTCTGCAATAGTATTGAAAGATGGGACTACGCCTAAGTCTTTAGATTCTGTTTGAATACTAATAATTGGATTGTCTCCAGATTCAACTAAACGATATAATGTGCCATAATCTTCTAAAGCAATATCCACAGTAGGAATTTTAGAAGTATAGGCGTTAAAAATTTTGTCTACACCAAAACCACTAGACCAGTTATTCGTTAATATACCAAGAGCACCTGCTTTCTCTAATACAATTGGTAGCATTCTTGTTGAATAGCCTGTTTTTTTGATTCGATTACGCCAAGCTTCTGTTTGTGCTGTTCTATCTTTTTTAAGTTGGTCAAAAGATGCTTTTGTAGCAAACTGTTGCCAGTTATCATCTGGTCTTCCTGTTGGCTGATTCATGGAAATCATTACAAACTTACCTTTTACAGTAGGCAACCAATTTGCAAAAGCAATTGAATCCTTTACATCAGGAATAATTACAATCTCTGCTTTTACACTTTTCCCTTTAGTAGAAGGGCTCCATGACAACTGCGTACCTTCTAAACTCTTTACCCATGGAGATAGCATGTCTATATGTGTGATCCCACGCTCCCATCCTTTCCAATCACCCCATTTTTCGTTACGAGCTGTAATACCCCAGTTTGTATATTTTTCAACTGCCCAGTCATTCGCTTTTTTCATTTGCGGCGTACCCACTAATCTTGGCCCAATCCCATCAAACAATTCATGCGCTAATATTTGAAGTTGAGAATGGTTATTTTCTTCTTGAATGATTTTTTCGATCACTGTTTGTGCAAATAAATTTTGAGCACCTAATAAACAGATAACAATAAATATTTTAGCTTTACTTACAGAATAACTAAAACGAAGGGATTGATTTGCTTTCATATAGTTAAATGTAAGAAAAACAGCAAGTAATAACAATAAAGTTTTATAAATAAAATCATGACCGACAAAGCAACCATTATTAAATCACTGACGGATGGCGTAGATCAATTTAACGAGTTGATAAACAACCTTAACGAGGAAAATTTTGAAGCCAATTATAACAATAAATGGTCTGCAGGTCAAGATTTAGTCCATCTTATTAAAGTGTTAGGCATCGTCAATATTGGCTTTACCCTGCCTAAGATCTTATTGAGCCTACTTTATGGTCCTAATAAAAAAGAAACAAGAGGCTTTGAGGCACTTCAAACCTTATACAAAAATGCATTGGAAGGAGGTGCAAAATCACCGACTATCTATATACCAAAACCAGTTATGTTTAAAGACAAAAAGGATTTAATCAATAAGCATAACGCTTTGAATCAGGTATTTATCAAAAAAATCGAAGCCCACTCAGACAAGGAATTAGACAGCTATAGATTACCACATCCTATATTAGGTAAAGTAAGCTTAAGAGAATTGATCATATTCACTTCGTTGCATACAACGCATCATTTGGAGTTATTAAAACAGAAATTAAACCATTCCTGATTTAATTTCTTTTGGTATTACTTTATTTCAAGCAGTTCAAAGTAAGTGGCAACAAATTTACCATTCACCACTTCCCCTTGAACTTTTGCTTTTCTTATTGCATTGCAGAATCCCATTTTTGCATGAGCATCCCCATGGGCTTCAATATCAGAATTGTCAACAAAATACGATTTACCACTAATTCTAACTGCTAACGTACATCCTTTGCCTTTCATTTTGAATTGGCATTGACCGCAAGAAGCCTCCACGGTTTGGATTTTTTTGTTCGGATCTGGAAGGGATTTGTTTTGTTTTTGCGCCATTAAGTTGAAGGTTAACAAAAGCATGATAAACAAGGAGACGATTTTGTTCATGATTTAATTTTATTTAATACACTAAATTAATAAAAATGATTCGAATAAAAATGTGTGTGTTATTCAGAGGATTGTCTAAAAAGAATCTTATCTGCATAAAAAGTTCCAAAAGGTATGAGTGAAGCAAAGAATGCTAAAAATATTTTGAATATGCTCCATCCTTGTAATAATGAAACTTGAAGAAGTAAAAGGACATAAAGTACAAAAAGAAAACCATGAGCCGAACCAACTATGTAATTAGGCAATGGCATAGAATACTTATATTTTAAGATCATCGTGAAACCTAAAAGTAAAAAAGAACAACCTTCCATAAAGGCTACAATTCTTAGTCTCCCCAATGCTGTTTTAGATAATTCTTTTATCATTTTAATGTGTCTAATTAACGTTTGAATAAATTAAAGTCTACACTTTATTAAAATACCGTTCCGCAAAAGTACAAATAACTAAGGAGATGAGAAATCCACTTTTTAGTCTACTTTAGTCTTAGGATTAACAGCATAATCATTAACAAACCTATGATGGAATTAAAAGCAGGATTGTATATCAAAAGTACCACCGCCTTGAATGATAGCATCTTTGAGCATACAACCATACTGATTGTTGAACACAACGAAACAGGTAGTGTAGGATTTGTAACAAATAAACCCCTTAACAAGTCCCTGCATGAGCTTATTGAATTCAGTCAAAGTAAACCATTTCCGCTCATGGATGGCGGACCCGTTGATAGAGACCACCTCTTTGTATTACATAAGCGACCGGATATCATTGATGGAGGCAAACAAATTACGGATGAGCTTTATATAGGTGGGAATATGGAACAAGTGATCAAAGCTATCAATACAATGAATGTTAATCAAGAAGAGATTCAACTTTTTGTCGGCTACTGTGGATGGGATTTGGGAGAATTAGAAGCAGAAATTGAAGAAGGAAGTTGGATAATTAGTTAATGATTTATGTTTTTACGAAATAATAATGAACAGAATTAAATCAATCTCTGAAGGGGGTGGAAAATGCAAATTTCTGATAATTTTTTTTACATTTATCATTTTAATGTTTCACATATGAATATGTTTTAATTTAAAAGTTTTTTTTCAAATTTTTATTTTTAATTTTTTTGATAGCTGATTCAATAGATTTTTCAGGTTCTATGATATTATATTCACCCCAAAAATTTACGTCTGGTGAGTTGGGAATTCTGTCAGACATAATTATATAGGGGCTTAAGTTTTGATTAAATATTTGAGCCTGACTATCTTGATTTTCCCAATCAGTATTAACCAATTCAAAAGTAGTATGATAGCTAGTATTAAATATCCATTTATCCCAATTTAACTTAAACGTAATATCACCACGAGAATAAGAAAAAATCCACTTATTATTTTGTTGTCTATAATCTACCTGATAGCTAACTTCTGTTGGGTAAAGAATAAGTCCTTTTGGCTTTTTACGTGTAAAAATTAAACCTGCTTTGTCTCTATTTTCAACATTAAGATGAAAGATTGCACTTATGATAGCAAGACTTTTTGCCTCGATAAATAATTTTCCACTGTAGAGTGGATCAGGGTCTTTAAGAGATGATTTTTGTTTAAAGGAAATAATCAAAACCTGCTTATCATTAATTTGGGTATTCTCCTCAAAGTGGAAATTATACAAATCAAATACATTATCTGAGAATATGTTACTTGGATCTTTTATTACATCAATAAATAATGCTGTAAAAAGCCCTCCTTCTAATTTAAAATTTACAGTATCTAATTTAGCATAATCAACATTTTTTCTGCCTTTTAAAATATCAACTTGATCTTGGACAGGTGAAGAAAATGACATTTTTTTAATATCAACAATTGATTCTAAAACTGAGACATAAGTACGTCTTTTTTTAATTGATTCTCTATAAAAGCCAATCATTTTAATAGAGCTATCTCCATAATTAATTGAACGATTATTAAGTACATTTGAAAATAATTTATTCGCATCCATCACATTTACAACTACATCTTTGAGTTTAATATTGATAGGTTCTAGATATAATATATTTTTTTCTTGCTTCAACTCTTGGATTGAAATAACTTTATCTTTATAACCTAAAAATGAAATGATAAGACTTGCGTCTTGTCTATTTATAGGAATTTTGATTAAAAAATCTCCTTCACTATTACTAATAGTAGAAATATTTGATCCAGAAACTGTTATGCTTGCAAAAGTTAATTTATTCTTTGATTTACTATCCAAAATGGTTCCTTTAAAATATTTTAAGGTAGTAGAATCATTATTGCTTAAAGAATTTGATTGTGCTTCTGATTGTATTATTGCTAGAAAAAAGAAAAACAATCCTATTATGTATCTAAAAAATAATTGGCAAGATTTCATTTTGTTCATATATACATAAATTTAATCAAATTAGAATTAATACTCTAATAAAGTTAACCGATTTATCAGAATTTAAAGTTTCTACGAAAAAAATATGGCAATGATTTGTAATAGATTATGTTTTAAAAAAAGAAATCAACAGATTTGACCGATTTCTGTGGTGTTTTCCTCACGCAAAAAAAAATAATATGGCTTGTCTAGTTTTGCCCACTTAAATATGAAAGACGAAACTATAATGGGATGGTTAGCATATAACAACTAGAAAATTATAAATTTGCTAAGTTTCAATATCAAAGTTATAAATTGAGACATGACCAAACAGTTTAAATTTGATCTTAATTGTTATAAGCAACAAAGGATAAAATATGAAAGAAATTAAATCTATGTTTGCGCTTCTAAGGAATGTAAAGTCGAGAACTTTACAGCCTGGGGAAATATTGATCAACGAAGGCTCCAATAGTAAGGAGCTCTTTTTTATCCGAAAAGGGTTAATTCGCTGCTTTTATATTAACTCTAATGCTGATGAAATAACATTTCAGCTTTTTCCAGAATCAAACTTAGTTTTGAATTTCCACACACTTTTGTTTGAAGAGCCTTCGAAATTTGTATATAACGCTTATGAACAGACAAAGGTCTATATGATTGAATACGATTTCCTGATGAAATTAACAGGCGAAAACCCTTACTTCTTGGAATTAAACAGAAGTTTTGTCGGTAAGCGAGCTATGAAGCAAGCCTTTATGCGCATTGAATCTCTTGTTTTTTTAACACCCGAAGAGCGTTACATTAAATACCTCAAAGATTATCCTAATATCGTCAATAGGGCGCCAGATAAGTATATTGCGAATGTATTGGGAATAACGCCTGAATCTTTAAGTAGGATAAGAAATCGGATAGCAACCCGAAAAAGATAAGTTCGATTTTTATTAACTATAGTTAATCTAAGTTTTGAATCCAGTATTCTAATTTAGCAACTGTTAAATAAAGTCATGAAACTAATTGCTTCTCTTATTTTTTTATTGAGTTCATTTCCCTCTGTTGCCCAGAATTCCATACTTGGTCGATGGAATACTGGCCAAGAAAATACGGTTATTGAAATCAAAGACATACAAGGAAAAATTGAAGGGAGAATTATTGCTTCCAATAATATCAAAGCCCCCATTGGCAAGCTTATACTTAAGGATGTATACAGTGATAACGGGTATATCAAAGGAAGTTTATACGGATTGAGAAAAGGCAAATGGTTTGATGCTTCTTTTTCACCACAACCAAAAAATATGGAAGTTGCCCTAAATGCAGGATGGGTCACGCGAAAATTAAACTGGAAAAAATTACTTTAAATGGAAATGGAAAAAGTATTCGGCGGGCTAGTAATTGTTGCCCTTATAATTGAGATTACTTGGTCTAAAATTCTTAAGAAACGGGTATTTAATACCCAGGAAAGTATGGCTAATCTTGGAATATTTATCGGAAATACGATACTTAAACCAATTTCTATTTCCTGGAAATATTTAATACTTGGCTGGATTGAATCCTTTCAATTTTTCAGCATCCCTAACAATGTATATACAATTGTGCTCACCTTTCTAGTAACAGAATTTGGTTTCTACTGGTATCATAGATGGAGTCATGAAATTCCACTTCTGTGGACATTTCACCATACCCACCATTCAGGAATGAAAATGAACTTGTCTACGGCTGTTCGATTAAATTGGATTGGAACCTTCTTGAGTCCATTGATCTATATCCCTTTTGTACTATTGGGATTTTCTGCAGACCTGATTATAATTTGCTTACTAGTCAGTTTGTTTTTTCAGTACTTTCTTCATACAGAAGCAGTGGGTAAATTAAATTTTTTAGAAGGATTATTTTTAAATACCCCATCAGCACATCGCGTACATCATGCATCGAACGAAAAATACATCGACAAAAATTATGGAGGTATGCTGATAATTTTTGATAGAATCTTTAGTACCTACGAACCTGAAACTGAAAAAGTCCGCTACGGAGTTACCACAGGTTTTTATAGTAACAATCCCCTCAAACTTAATTTTCAGCCAATCCTTGATTTCATCCAAGGTAAGTGGAAACGAGAAAAACAGCATATTGGCGAAAAAAAAATTAATTAGAATACAAGATTCAAATTTCAAATAATTCACATCAAAAAAACCGTTACGCTTAAAAAGTTTAACGGTTTTATGTTTAATTACCTCTCCTCCAGAACTTGAAATGAGAAATGACAAAAACCGAAAACAACCGATTTGAACCGATTTCAGGGGGTGTTTCCCTCACGCAGAGCAGATCTTGACTAAGTAGTGTAATTATTAAAACCTGATTATAATAAAAGGCCAATTATATATAACTTTACAATTCAAATAAATTATGGAAATTGTAATAATAATAGGTTTAATCCTTTTAAATGGCATTTTCTCAATGTCAGAAATGTCTGTTGTATCCTCAAAAAAGTACAAGTTAGAAAAAGCAAAGAAAAAAGGGAAAAAAGGTGCCAATGTCGCATTATCTCTATCCGAAAAGCCAACCTATTTCTTATCTACCGTTCAAATAGGCATCACTCTAATTGGAATTCTACTTGGTATTTTTAGTGGAGACAAACTAACAGAAGATTTAACAAAATTTATTGCTAAATCTTCATCACTTACACACTATGCAGAAGAAATCGCTGTTGGTACGATTGTAGTACTGATTACTTACTTGTCTATTGTATTAGGAGAGCTTGTACCAAAGCGCCTCGGGATGGCATATCCAGAACAAATTGCAATTATTATTGCGAAGCCAATGCAATTACTATCTATTCTAGCAAGACCTTTTGTTTTACTACTTGCAGTATCCAATGATGTAATTTTAAAAATTTTTAGAATAAAAAATATAGACAACCAATCTATCACCGAGGACGAGATTAAATCTATCATAAAAGAAAGTGCTGATACAGGAGAAATTCAAAATATTGAACAAGATATAGTTCAAAGAGTTTTTGAATTGGGGGATAGAAAAGTCAATACCTTATTTACGCATAAAAGCTCTATAGTCTATTTAAATTTGGAAGATAGCTTTGAGCTTATAAAAAAGAAGATCAATGACGAAAAGCATTCAGCCTACCCTGTTTGTAAGGATGATAATATAGATGATATAGTAGGCATCATTATTATTAAAGACCTTTTTGTAGACTTTAATGAAGAAAAGTTTGATTTGACAAACTATATCAAACCCGCTTTATTTATCAATGAAAATATGACCGCCTATAAAGTTTTAGAGCAGTTCAAAAAAGATAGAATGCATTATGGCATTGTTGTGGACGAATTTGGAAGTACAATTGGCATTGTAACTATGGATGATATTGTAGATGCTTTACTTGGGAATGTAACAGATCAAAATCAAACAGAATTTGAAGTATACCAAAGAGATGAATTTAGCTGGCTGGTGGATGGACAGTTCGCTGCTGCGGATTTTGTAAAATACTTTGACCTTGAATTAAAACAGAATGACAAATACACAACAGTTGCAGGATTATTTATTCATGAATTTGATAGCCTACCCATTATTGGAGATAAAATAACTCTTGAAAATTTTACTTTAGAAGTAATTGACAAAGACGGTCAGAGAATTGACAAATTACTTGTCACAAAAACACCTTTACAACATATTTAACATGATCAAAATTTGCTATGCCTTATTTGCCTTAATAGTTTCAATGCTTTATTCAAGTAATAGTTTGGCTATATCTTCCACTCCAACGAGTGTGAATCAGCAATCAATTTATGGAGACACTTTAGGAGTTGATCAATTTTGGCAAAAGCTTAAGGAGCATTGCGGTAAGACATACGAAGGATCGATTACTAGTGGTGCAACAGCCAATGATGGCTT
>CAZLKW010000019.1:0-33797 GCA_964560215.1 uncultured Sediminibacterium sp.
CTGCATAATCAAAGAAATCACCAAAACCTTTGATGCCCGTTCCTGCAGTTGTTTTAGTAGGAGATTGAGATACAGTATTTACACGAACTCTTTTCTTTAATCCATAGTGATAACCAAAACTACGAGCAATAGACTCTAATAATGCTTTGATATCTGCCATATCTGTATAGAACGGATAGGTTCTTTGAGCAGCTGCATAAGTTAATGCCACCACACTAGCTTCTTCATTCAAAGCATCCATATTATAAGCAACGCTTAACATTTTATGTAAAGACATTGCAGAAACATCTACGCCTTTTGCATAATAATCGTAATTCAATTCAGGGTAAGCAATTTTCTTTCTGATATTTACACTCATGCCAATAGAATGTAATACGAAGTCGATTTTGCCACCCAATATTTCTTGAGATTGAGTAAATAAGTTTGTCAACTCTTCTACACTTGTAGCGTCAGCAGGGACAATCTTAGAATTTGTTTTTTCTGCTAATGCATTGATCTCACCCATGCGCATTGCAATAGGGGCATTTGTTAAAACGAATGTAGCACCTTCGGCATGTGCTTGCTCGGCTACTTTCCATGCAATTGAATTGCTATCTAAAGCGCCAGTAATAATTCCTCTCTTACCTTTTAATAAATTGTATGCCATCTTATGGGTTTATTTAATTCTTGTAAAAATAATAATAATACCCAATAAAATAGCCTTTCAAACGGCTTAATATGGCTTAAGCAAGTAATTCTTGCGCATGTTCCATTGCAGCTTTCGATGGAGGATCTCCGCCAATCATACGGGCTATATGAATCACACGTTCATCTGCTGCTAATGTACGCAAATGAGTATGGGTAGTATTGGCTTCTTGTGTTTTGTAAACGTATAAGTGAGCTTGGCCTTTAGCAGCAATTTGAGGTTGATGGGTGATGCAAAGCACCTGACGTGCTTGTCCTAATTCTTGCAATAATAATCCAACCTGTTTTGCAGGTTCGCCAGAAATACCTGAGTCAATTTCATCAAATATCATGGTAGGCAAATCAATCGATTTTCCTACTAAGGATTTAATACATAACATCAATCTACTTAGTTCACCACCACTAGCTACTTTTTTTATAGGCTCAAATTTTTGCGTATTATTCGCATCAAAAAGGAAATCTATTTTGTCGATACCAAATTGGTTAAATGACACAGCATCTATTTGCACTTTTAATTGTGCATTCGGCATGCCCACCTGTTTCAATAATGTGTTTACTTGCTTAGTAAAAGGGGCTGCTTGTTTTTTTCTTTTGTCACTTAAATCATTTGCTAAAGCGGAAATTGCTTTTTCTGCTGCAGCTACCTTTTTTGTATAAGTTTCAATGGCTTCGTCAATATGCAATACGGCTTCAAGGTCTTTAGAAAGTCCTTGTTGGATTTCTAATAGGGCAGCTGTGGATTGCACTTTATGCTTTTTTTGCAAATGGTAACCTTGAGATAAACGTTCCTGAATACTTGCAATCTTTGCCGCATCAAAATCTATTTTATCCTGCCAGGTATTCAATTCACTAGCAATATCTGCAAGTTCTATTTGAGCAGCTTTTAATCTTTCTAATAGTGGCTCAAAATCTTGCTGAAATTTCGCAATGCTTTCTAAATTATTTGCAATCTGTTTTATTTGCTGAACAATCGGCTGATCAGATTCATCTAAGGCATGGATGCTTTGAGAAAGTTGCGCTTTTATCTCAGCTGCATTTTCCATGAATTTCAAATCAATTTCCAATTGTTCTAATTCGTTCTCTTGTAAGTCTATAGTTGTAAGCTCTTCTAATAAATGCGATTTATAAGCAACGGTCTGATCAAAATTTTCTTTTTGCTCAATCAATTCACTTAAATGTTTACTATCAGCTTTCCACTGAAGGAATTCTTTTTGATAGGCTTCAAGGTCTTTTTGAACATTAGCAAGTGCATCTAATACAGTTCTCTGAAATTCCATATCTCCCAATGTAAGGGTATCGAATTGTTGATGCAGGTCCACCAATTGAGAAGTGAGTTGTCTCAATTCTGCTAAATTGATTGGTGTGTCATTAATGAAAGCCCTAGACTTGCCCTGAGCGTTAATCTCTCTTCTAATGATGAGTTCATCCGCAAGGTCTAAGTCGTTTGCCTCAAAAAATGAAGCATAATTGTTTTTATTCGCAAGAATGAATGTTCCTTCTATGACACATTTTTTTTCTGGATTTCTGCAAACAGTACTATCTGCTCGATCTCCTAAAATCAATCCTAAAGCGCCCATAATAATACTCTTACCCGCACCTGTTTCTCCGGTTATCACAGAGAGTTGGCTGGATAAATTAATCTGAAGCTCGTCGATTAAAATATAGTTTTGTATGTTTAATTGTGTCAACATGAATGACTGCAATATACACCCAATTTTATTTCCTCAAACAACGCTGAATACCTGTTTTTGCTTTTTGGTCTAAGGAATTTTTAAAGGCGTGGTTTTTCATTTCTAGGCAGGTGTTAAAAAAGCTAATTGCCATTGAGGAATTGCCCTTTTGTTCATAAATTAAACCAATTTGAAGCGCAGCTCTTGCAGCAAAATATTCAGGTTGGTTTGTCCCTTTTTCAATGGCCGATTTATAAAATTGAATCGCCTGGTCCGGTTGACCCGCTAAATCATAGATACGACCAAGTCGGTAAGCAAATTCTGTTTTATCCGCATCTTTCTCAAAATCCTTACTCGTTTTACCTGCTAACACATTCAATGCTTGATTTTGGTAGCCACCATCACTCAATAACCTAGCCCTAAGTAAAATGGGATGTGGCCATGTTCCTTTTTTAGCATTTTGTAAGGCTTGCTTATCCGCATCTGTAATATCGTTGCCTTGAGAAAGCACTTTGTTTCGGTAAGCATTTGCCTTAGATTGGTCTCCTTGTATAAATGCAATCCAGCTTAATTTTTCGTAAGCGTCTTTCACATAAAACTTGCCTTTAAAATGCGCAATGAAATTTTGTAAAGCGGATTTTGCGGCATCCAATTTCAAATCGTTCAAATTAGCATATCCTTTTTCTAGATCCCAAAATGGCAGCTCTAAATACACATTTGAAGGATTAATCCCTGAAGCAATTTCTAATGCTCTTTTTGATTGTTGGTTATTTAAATACAAGTTGGTCGCCATGTATGCGTGTAGGTGATTATTGGTATAATCGTAATTTGTTTTCTCAATAAACTCAAAAGCTTTTTTCTTATTTCCTTCAAAGTTCATGATTAAATAAGGGTAGACAAAAAGTGCCTCATTGCGACATTGAATAGACAAGGGGTCTTTGCTATTGATATAACTCAATACGAGTGCATTTCCGTCCGCAATTTTGCCTGTCATTCCAAGGATATTGGCCATCCATTGATATCCTTTTGGGATGGTGCCAATCACGGTGGTCATTAAACCAAGGTATACATCATTGGGAATGAAATTTGGGTAGACTTTTTTATTCTCTTTAAAAAGCAAGAAGGCTTTTCTAAAATCAAGTGCCGCCTCAAAGTTCTTATTAAAGCGTATAGCGATGAGAGATTTATGAAGACGGGCTATTGCAAGGCTATAAAGATGATAAGGAGACTGTTTTGGGCCGCCTTCCAATAGTTTTATCCTTTGTTCAAAGCTTGGGTAGATAAGGCTGTATTCTGCGCTATTTTCAATTAAAAAAAGTTGATAAAAATCTGCATAGCTTTCAAGTAGGGGATAGATAAGGTTGGGACTATTTGTTCTTTTATCTTGATTGATAAAAGCCCTTGCCTCTGGAATACGTAAGCTGGTGATAGATTCATAAATCTTTTGTGTCCTTGGAGTCCAGGCATATTGGTATTGCCCAAAAGACTGGATCGAAAATAATAGTATTCCCGCAAGCACAAAACATTTTCTCATGGTGTAAAATTAAGAAAGGGTAGCCGATTGGCTACCCTTTCTGGGAATATTTTAAACTTAATTGTAATTAAGCTTCTTTACCTGCTAATTCACCTTCTACCAAGATTCTACCACAGTTTTCGCAAACAATGATCTTCTTGTGTAAACGGATCTCACTTTGACGTTGAGGAGGAATAGAGTTAAAGCAACCACCACAAGCATCACGCTCAACAGTTACAACAGCTAAACCATTGCGGTAAGAGTTTCTGATACGGTCGTAGCTATACAATAAACGCTCGTCAATATGTGATCTTGCTTCTTCGCTTTTTGATCTCAATTCTTTCTCTTCAATTTCAGTATCAGCGATGATCTTTTCTAATTCGCTTTTCTTATGGCTTAATACACCATCTTTAACAGCGATTGTTTTCTTAGCCGCATCCAAATTTTTGATCTTTTCAGCCAATTCTTCGTTTGCGTCACGGATATGTTTTTCAGAAAGTTTGATTTCCAAACCTTGCATTTCTAATTCCTTGTTGATTGCTTCGAACTCACGATTGTTCTTTACGTTTTCGCTTTGCTTCTCGTATTTAGCGATTAATTCTTCGCTTTCTTTGATTGCTGCTTTTTTGCTTTCAATGAATTCACTGATACCGTTAATTTCTTCTTCGATTCTTGTTTGTCTGTTCACCAATCCAGTAACCTCGTCTTCTAGGTCCTTTACTTCCATAGGTAACTCACCACGAAGAATTTCGATTTGGTCGATACTGCTATCTACGGTTTGAAGCTTATAAAGATTTACTAATTTTTCTTCTACTGAAAAGTCTTTAACTGATGCCATATGAATGTTTTATTTTAAGTAGCTTATAGGTTGCGTTTTCACCTCAGATTCGAGGACGGCAAAGGTAAGGAATTTACGCTTTAAATAGTCAACAATTAGTGCAGGAACAAAATGTTCACTTTCGCCATGACCTATATCCATTAAAAGGTACTTTCCATCTGCCTCAAAAAAATCATGGTATTTAAGGTCGCTAGTGATGAAACAATCAATATTTTGAGCCCTAACTTGATCTAATAAAAAACTTCCACTACCACCACATAAAGCTATGGTAACCAATTTTTTATCTAATATTTTTGTGTATTTAATAACATTCAATTGAAGCTTTTCTTTCACCCATTTAATAAAGGCTTCGGGTTCAGTTTCAAGTGGTAATTCACCTACTATGCCGGCTCCAACTGCTTGTCCATTGGCGTCAAAAAGTCCTGGAATAGGGGCTAAAATTTTTCTATTTTCAAGGTGTAATCTATCAGCTAAGCTGCTATTTACCCCATGAAGCACATTGTCTAAATTGGTATGAATAGCATACAATGCGATATTGTTTTGGATAGCTTTCAAGACCGTCCTATTCACATAATGATCTCCGCTGAACTGTTTAATGCCTTTGAAAATGATGGGGTGGTGACTTACAATTAAGTTGCACCCTTTTTGAACTGCTTCTTCAACTACGGCTTCTGTACAGTCTAAAGAACATAAAACGCCAGTACAATTTGCCCCCGGATCTCCGACAATCAGACCTGAATTGTCATAAGATTCTTGGTAATGAAGTGGCGCCCATTGTTCTAGGCTATCTATGAAGGCTTTAATTTGCATCTTCGAATTTAATTATTAATTGATAAATTGAGGCTGTCATGCAACTATTTATGTCCCAAAATGTTATAAAAATATGACAAGCCCATCCGTTATTCTATTTTGGTTCCGAAGAGACCTCAGGTTAAAAGACAATACAGGCCTTTACCATGCATTAAAGATGGCTCAAAAAGAGGGCCTGAAAGTGCTTCCGATTTTCATTTTTGATAAAATGATCTTAGATAAATTGGAGGATAAGGCAGACAGAAGGGTGGACTTTATTCATCGAACAATCACCGAATTACAGTCGGAATTAAATTCAAAAGGCAAATCTTTGTGGGTGCATTATGGAACACCGGAAGCTGCATTCGAAGCCTTGAACAAGCAATATCAAATTAAAGCAGTATTTGTAAATAAGGATTATGAACAATATGGTATTCAAAGAGATATGAATATTAGTTCACAATTAATTAAAAGTCAAATAAGCTTCCATTCTTATAAAGATCAAGTCATTTTTGAACAATCAGAAGTGACCAAAGACGATGGCAAACCCTATACTGTGTTCACACCATATTCCAGAAAATGGAAAGCGGCATGGGAAGCCAATCCTCCCAAAATGAGCCTTTCGGAAAAAGGAGTTGAGTACTTTTTAGACAGTAAGCCTTTGCCGATTCCTAGTTTAAAAGACATGGGTTTTGAACCAACGGATTTGGAAGTGCCTGCAAAAAAATGGAAAGAAGCAACTGTTAAGAATTATACGACCCAAAGAGATTTCCCAGCCATCGAAGGGGGAACTTCCCATTTGGGTTTGCACCTCAGGTTCGGGACTATTTCGATTAGGCAACTGGCTTTGGAAACAGCCTCTTTGAATACGACTTATTTAAATGAGTTAATCTGGCGTGATTTTTATCAAATGATTTTATGGCATTTCCCACATGTAGCCGAGGGCAAATCATTTAGAGCTCAATACGATTTGATAGAATGGCGCAATAATGAAAAAGAGTTTGAAGCCTGGTGTCAGGGGCAAACGGGCTACCCAATCGTGGATGCCGGAATGCGAGAGTTGAATGCAACAGGTTTTATGCATAACAGAGTAAGGATGATCGTGGCTAGTTTTTTGACTAAACACTTATTAATAGACTGGCGTTGGGGGGAAGCTTATTTTGCTCAAAAATTATTAGACTTTGATTTTGCTGCAAATAATGGGGGATGGCAGTGGGCTAGTGGAAGTGGATGTGATGCAGCCCCTTATTTTAGGGTTTTCAATCCAAGATTACAGACCGAAAAGTTTGATAAGCAATTACAGTATATCCGTAAATGGGTCCCAGAATTAGACAGTTTATCTTATCCAAAGCCAATTGTGGTGCATGAAGAGGCTAGGGTAAGGGTGCTAGCAGCTTATGCCAAAGCATTAAAACCTTAATTAGCTAATCACCAATTTATTGTACACTTCCTCTAATTTAGCAATGGCATTTTTACCTGTGTCACCCATTTGTATACTAAAGTCATTTACATACAAATCGATATGTTGACGCATCACTTGCTCTGACATTTCTTGAGAATGACATTTTACAAATTCAGGTAGTTGATCATAACTATTTTTAAAAGCGTATTTAACACTTTCTTGAATTAATTTATCTAATAATTGTACCTCTTCTTTTGGGCGGTCATTTTTTGCAATGATGCCTCCTAAAGGAATAGGGGCATTGAAACTTGTTTCAAAATAATTGCCTAGGTCCATCCACATGGATAAACCTTTATCTGCATAGGTAAAACGATTTTCATGAATGATTACACCGGCATCCACTTTACCTGATAGCACGGCTTCCTCAATTTCATTGAAAACTAAAAATTCTTTGTTTGTTACTTCAGAAAAGGCAAGACTAAATAATAAATGTGCGGTGGTATTCATTCCTGGAATTGCAACACGCATGGTACTTGCATTAGGTTTAGCCCCTTTATAAATTAACAATGGACCAACGCCTTTCCCTAATGCTCCGCCACTCTCTAAAAGTTGGTATTGTTTTTTTACATTTGGCCAAACACCGTAACTGATTTTTGAATAAGGAAGTTTGCCTTGTAAAGCCCACTCGTTAAGGGTTTGCACATCTTCAAGATGCAAATTGAATTCATAGCCCTTGGTGTCAATTTTATGATTAACTAAAGCATCAAAAATAAAAGTGTCGTTAGGGCAGGGTGAAAATCCAAGATCAATTGTAGGCATAGCTTTCTGTAAATTGTTATTTCGCTTGATTAGACAAAGCTTCTAAATATTGCAAAACAGTTTCATTTAAATTATAAATAGCTTCCTGCATTTTCCATTTTGCTTTATTTCTTTCGCCTACATAATTTGAAACAGCTCTAATTTGAACAAATGGGATACTTAAATCTCTACCAATATAATGTAAAGCAGCACCTTCCATGGATTCTATCTTTGCTTTAAATTTGGTACGGTATCTTTCTATTATTTTTTTATCCGTTGTGATGGTGTTCACTGTTACCCCTTTTTTCGTTGGCAACTTCAATACATTATATTGGTTTAACCAATGATTTGGTAAAGATTTTTTTTCAAAAGGTGCATCATTTGGTGCATCTAATTTTAGATCAAATAAATCCTTCCATTGTTTATTTTCGGTCACACCAATATCTCCCACATAATCATCCTTGATCGCAAAAACTTTACCTAATGTGATTTTTGGGTCCAAGCTACCTGCAACACCCATTTGTATAATTAAAGAGGGTGTTTCTTGCACCACCATTTTCATCAAAGAAACACTACTAGCAAGCATACCCACGCCGGATTCATGGAAACCAACTGAGAACTTTTTGTTCGGCGTCACAAATTTTGGGTTGATTTTTTGAAAAAGGGGCATCCATTCCCCATTGGTAGCTGCAGATATAATGACTCTCATAGAGTAAAGTTCCATCAAATTTATATCTTTGCAAAAATAAACGGTGATGGTGTACTTAACTCGAGTGGAACATTTTAACGCAGCCCATAAATTAGCTAATCCAAATTGGACCAAGGAAAAGAATGAGGAAGTGTTTGGCGTTTGTGCAAATGAGAATTGGCATGGACACAACTATGAGTTATTCGTTACGATAAAAGGGGTGCCTAATCCTGAAACTGGGTTCTTGTTTGATGTAAAGAAACTTAGCACCATCATTAAGCAACATGTAATTGATCCTCTTGATCATAAGAACCTGAACTTAGACGTGGCTTTTATGGAAGGTAAATTATGCTCTACCGAGAATTTAGCGATTGCTATTTGGGCGCAGTTACAACCCCATATTCCTTCCGAAGTGCAATTGCATTGCATCAAATTGTACGAGACCCCACGTATTTATGTGGAGTATTTTGGCTAATATCTACCCATTTTTATAAACAATTTTGCCTTTCATACCTTTTTGTTTAATTTATTATACTATAAGTTAAACAATATAGCCGTTTCCTTGTTCTATATATTGTAACTTTATACTCTTAATTAGGAACCTATGGAACATCAAGTGGCGGTATATAGAAAAGAGCATTTTAATGCCGCACACAAATTATTTTGTGCAGATTGGACAGACGAAGAGAACAAGCGTGTTTTTGGTGCTTGTAGCAATCCTAATTATCATGGACATAATTATGACCTTATTGTAAAAGTAGTAGGAGTGCCGGATCCAATCACTGGATTTGTGATTAACACCAAGGACTTGAGCAAAATTGTTGGGGAAGAAGTTATCGCCCGATTCGATCACAAAAACTTAAACCTAGACACCGAGTTGTTTAAGAATTTAAATCCATCTGCAGAAAATATTGCAATTGTGATTTACAATTTATTAAGACCTCGTATTGCTGAGCAATTAGCATTAAAAATTCGACTTTATGAAACAGAAAGAAACTTTGTTGACTACCCCGCTTAGTGAAGAAAAAATTGAGCTAAGGCATTTATTAATAGAAGAAATGGGAGATGAGCATAAGGCAAGTTCAGTGGATACACCATTGCGTGCAGATGCATTTGAAAAAACAGATGAAGAGAAGATTGCCCTTATAGAGCCTCACTTTAGGGCCATTATGGAAACTTTGGGCATGGATTTAACGGACGACAGTTTAAGAGGTACGCCATTAAGAGTTGCAAAAATGTATGTGAAAGAATTGTTCCAAGGATTGAATCCTGCGAATATGCCAAGCATGACCTTGTTTGAAAACAAATTTCAGTACAATGAAATGTTAGTTGAAAAAAATATTAATTTTTATACCAACTGTGAACACCATTTTGTACCCTTCTTTGGTAAAGCACATGTGGCGTATATCAGTAGTGGTAAAGTGATTGGACTTAGCAAATTAAATAGACTAGTAGAATATTATTCAAAACGTCCACAAGTGCAAGAGCGTTTAACCATGCAAATTGGTAAAGCTTTGCAAACTGTATTACAAACTCAGGATGTTGCAATCATGATGGATGCAAAACATCTTTGTGTTGCAAGTAGGGGTGTGAAGGACGATAGTTCAAATACCATCACTGGTTTTTATGGTGGAAAATTTCAAGAAGAAGCAACTAAGGCAGAGTTTTTAAAATATTTAGATATCAACGCCTAATCGATTTGGTTCATGGTTTGGGTTAGTTTGTTAGTGAATGGTGGAGCATAGCTTCACCATTTTTTTATGTATGGGTATTATTTATTAAAAATTTATTATATTTAATAAAAATTATATACCATGAAGAAATTTTTCAACAACATGGAAGAACGATTTGTTTTTCCAATCGGCCGAAGATCTTGGCAGGTTCTATCCTTGATTGGACTTGTTGTTTTGGCTTTAAGTATTCTATATTTTTTACTGAATGCTACGCCAACAAGTAGGGATTCTGTAAATGTTAGCAAGTCTGAGGTGATTGAAAATAAAGTAGATACGACAACTGCAGTTGTTGCTACTCCAACCTCTTGTCCTCAAGAAGAATATAACAATTGGGTCGATACCCTAAAAAAAGATCTCCCAAATAGTGAATGGACAAAATTAGGAGATTCGACCGAACCATATAATGATTATGCTAAAGATGAATATGGTAACTATATTCAAGATGAGTATGGTTATTATGTCATGATTCAGAAAAGAGGGTTTAATAAAAATCCATATGCAATACCAAATGTTTTGGAAGACATTTTCAATAAGAGAGGGTATGACTCTTCAATGATTTGTGAAAAAGTAGAGTTTATTAAAATGTTACATTTCCTAAATAAAAAAACAGAAACAACTTATTTAGTGAAAGAAGGCTTTTTTAATTTTTCCTACGGAATTAATGAACTTCCTTCTGCTAGTTTGAGTAAACTTGAAGACGCATTTGATTTAAGAAAAGCAATATTATTATCAGATAAAATAATTAAAGATAAAGATGAACAATATGATGCTTGGCAGTATATTAGTTATATTGTAACTAATAGTGTCACAGATCAGCAAATTGATATTGCAATTTCTACCATCAAAGAACATGCTGCTTTAAAAGATAAGACATATCCATCTGCTAAATACTTCGATATTGCTAAATTAGTTTTTGATTCAAATTTAGGTATAGATGATTTGTCAAATGCAGTTAAAGGGTTTAATAATGATATTGGGTATTATGATAAAAATGATTTGTATAAATCTTTTAAAAGATATTTAAAATTATACAATGAAAAGGTTGAAATGGCTGAGGAAAAGAAATCATTAAAAACAATGGAGAAAGCATTAAATAGAGTTAAATCTCTGACTTTTGCCGGAGGTGCATTCTTGTCAATTGTTGCTATTGCTTCTATTTTATTATTATTTTCAATTCAATCACTTTTGAAAAATCATGTGAATAAAGAAAATAAATAGGTATCTATTTTATTAATTGAATAGGGTAAGTAAACATGAGGATGTTACTTACCCTATTTTTTTAATTTTATTTAAGTAATTTCACGTTCTATTAATAAAAATTCTATGTCAAAACATGCATTTGTATTTCCAGGTCAAGGAAGTCAGTTTTCTGGGATGGGAAAAAATTTATACGATTCTAATGAAGCTGCAAAAGCTTTGTTTGAAAAAGCCAATGAAATTGTAGGTTTCAGAATTAGTGATATCATGTTTGAAGGAACAGACGAACAACTGAAGCAAACCAATGTTACTCAACCAGCTATTTTTATACATTCCGTTGTTGCTTATTTAACGATGGATACTGTAGTCCCTGATATGGTTGCAGGACATTCATTAGGAGAATTTTCTGCATTGGTAGCTAATAAAACTTTAAGTTTTGAAGACGCATTGCGTTTAGTAAGCATCCGTGCAAAAGCGATGCAAGCCGCATGTGAAATACAACCCTCTACCATGGCTGCAGTGTTGGCTTTGGCAGATGAAAAAGTAGAAGAGATATGTGCAACTGTTTCCAAAGATTCTGGAGAAGTAGTGGTACCTGCAAATTATAATTGTCCAGGTCAATTAGTTATTTCCGGATCTACAAAAGGAATTGAAATAGCATGTGAGCAAATGAAAGCAGCAGGTGCAAAAAGAGCGTTGGTTTTACCAGTAGGAGGTGCATTCCATTCTCCATTTATGGAACCAGCAAAAATCGAATTGGCTGCAGCAATTGAAGCAACTACTTTTAATACCCCTATTTGTCCTGTTTATCAAAATGTTGTCGCTAAAGCTGTTACTGATCCAACTCAAATCAAAGAAAATTTAATTGCACAGTTAACTGGGGCGGTAAAATGGACTCAAACTGTTCAAGCAATGATTGCTGACGGAGCGACAGAATTTACAGAAGTTGGCCCAGGGAAAGTTTTACAAGGATTGGTACAAAAGGTTCATAAAGAAGCAGTTGTAAATGGCGTGCAATAGCTAGTTTATTAGTCATTTAACATAGATTTTATACTAATTGTAGTAATTTTAGAGGGCTTTTGGAGTGAATCCGATAGGCCTCTAAAATTTTCTGTAATTGGGTAAGAAGGCATTATATTTTTTCATTTTTCTATTTGGGCTCACTCTAAGTAGTCATCTTGCAGTTGGACAAACAATTACAATGACAGCTCCTGCTACTGTTTGTTCTGGGTTGGACTTTAATATTGTCGTTCGTTCTGATACAAAAATTTGGGTACAATTAGATATTTCCAATGATGGGGGATCAACTTGGATAACTGGTAATACAAATTCTCCAACTAGTTTTAATGGAACAGAGTGGGTTAAAAGTATTCCTGATAATATAAACGCATCCAGACGTTATAGAATTACCTATAGCTTAAGTTCAAGTTTTACAGTAGTAAACACGTATGAACCACCATCTGGTTTAAGTGTTACACTTTTCCCTACTCCAATTATTGCAGATCTAACACCAACTGCGACCTGCGGCGGAAGCTTATTCACGGTTACTCCAACAAATGGCAATGGTAACGTAGTGCCTGATGGAACCACCTATAAGTGGACTGTTCCTAATCATTCATTTCTTTCTGGCGAGTCTAATCAAACTATTGGTCAACCTAGCATAAGTCAAACCTTAACTAATTTAAATAGTTCAACACAATCTATTACTTATACTGTTGTTCCAACATCAAGTGATGGTTGTGCTGGAGATCCATTTGCTGTTCCTATAACGGTGAATCCAACCCCCCAAATCGGTACCCTAACTTCACCTGTTATTTGTAGTGATCAAACACTTTCATATACCCCAGTTGATATTACTGACGGCATTATTCCTACTGGAACAACTTATACCTGGACAGTGGATCTAAATCCTAATGTGACAGGTGAAAGTGATATTGCATCTCCGCAATCTTCAATTGGCTTATCACAAACACTACATAATACAACAACGACCCTCCAAACAGTCGTGTATCATGTTACTCCTAAGTCTACTTTGAATTGTACTGGTACTACTTTTACTTTGAATGTGCCCGTAAATCCTAGGCCCTATATTGACAATAAAAGTTATTCTATTTGTAGTAATAATGCATTTAGTTTTAGTCCTGGAAGCGGGGATAAAATACCAACAGGAACAACTTATTCTTGGACAGTTGCATCCAACACGAATGTCACTGGGCAATCTAATCAGAGCAATCAAGCATCTATAAGCCAAACTTTAATAAACAGTGTTACCTCTCAACAAACAGTTGTATATACGGTTACACCAAGATCTGCAGATGGATGTGATGGTCCAAGTTTTACAATAACTATCACCATTACTCCAACACCAATCATTGGAACTAAAACACCAGTAGTATGTAGTGGAGGTAGCTTCTATATTGAGCCAGTGAATGGTGTGAGTGGGGATATTGTTCCTCCTGGTACTGCTTATACATGGACTGTTGCAACAAACACCAATGTTACGGGACAATCAAATCAATCTGTTGGGCAATTGGCTATTTCTCAGACTTTAGTAAATCAAACCAATACAGATCAACATGTAATCTATACGGTTACTTCTACAAATGCAAATGGTTGTGATCCAACTACTTTTCAAATAGATGTAACAGTGGTGCCTCAAGCTGTCATTGGTCCAAAGGGCGAGACAATTTGTAGTAACAATTCATTTTCTATTATACCAACCAATGGAGGAGGAGATATAGTATTGGCAGGAACAACTTATACTTGGACCGTTGTCGATAATCCAAATATTACAGGAGATATTGACGAAGCAACACCTCGATCAAGTGTAGGTCAATTTTTAATTAACAATACGATTGTTCCTCAAACTGTAGTGTACAATGCGACTTCTAATTCAACGAATGGTTGTGCTTCTACTACATTTAATGTAACAGTTTTAGTCAACCCTTCACCACAAATTGGAAATAAAACGCCCGCGGCAATTTGTAGCGGCTTGCCATTTTTAGTATTTCCAATCAATGGCGCTAATGGAGATAGAGTTCCAGTTAATACAACCTACACTTGGACGGTTTCTGTGAATAGTAATATTACAGGTCAGTCTGATGTGAACTCAGGACAATCTTCAATTACTCAAACCTTAACGAATACTTCTGCATCGGTTCAAACTTTAACTTATACCGTTACCCCTAGGTCTCCTGGATGTACGGGTAGTAATTTTACCATTACAGTTGAAGTGAATCCTCGACCTCTTATCAGTAATAAAACTGCCACTGCAATTTGTAGTGGAGCCGCATTTTCAGTTACACCAGTTACAGGTTCAGGTGAACTAGTGCCGATAGGAACAACTTATTCTTGGGTGGTATCAGCAAATTCAAATGTGACTGGTCAATCTAATTTAAATGCACAAGCTAGTATCGGTCAAACACTCACTAATTTATCAAATACGGATCAAACTTTAACTTACACTGTTACACCAATTAGTTCTTTGGGTTGTGAAGGTGCTAGTTTTACTGTATCTGTAACGATTAAGCCTGGCGCTACCATTGCGAATAAAATTTTAACCATCTGTAGTGAAACCACATTTGATGGCACACCTATTAATTTTACAGATATCGTGCCCGCAAGTACTACTTATACTTGGACCGTCACAAATAACAGTAATATCACTGGCACTTCGGATATGAATGCTCTACAAGGTACTGTTGGGCAATTACTAACTAATATTTCAAGTGCGCCTCAGTCAATTACCTATACTGTTCTACCAACTTTGTCTAATGGATGTTCCGCGTCTGCATTTACGATTGTTGTGAATGTAAATCCTAAGCCAGCGATTGCAAATATTACTACACTTACTGGACCTTCTATATGTAGTGGTTCAAGTTTCTCTGTCACGCCGACAGATGGCACAGACAATGTACCAGCAGGAACAAAATATACATGGACTGTTTCAAGTAGTAGTTTTATTAGTGGACAGTCGGATATAAACATTGGGCAAACAAGTATTGGACAGATATTAACTAATTTAACCAATATCGATAGATCATTGATCTATAACATAACGCCAACAACACAGCCGGGTTGTGTAGGCACAGTATTTCAATTAACAGTTACGGTGAAACCAACTGCAACAGTGAATAATAAATCTCAGGTTATTTGCAGCGAAGCCGCTTTTTTATTAACGCCTACAAATGATGGAACAGATATTATCCCATCTAATACAACTTATATGTGGGTGCCCGCTGTAAATGCTAATATCACAGGAGCAAGTACACAGAATGTAGGTCAAACAAATATTACACAAACACTTACGAATTTAACAAGTGGTATTCAAACTCAAACTTATATCGTAACGCCTGTTTTGCAAAATAGTTGCACTGCTGCAAGTTTTAATGCAAGCATTACTTTGAAACCTAAGCCAAATGTTTCCAATATGGTGGCAACAGTTTGTAGTGAGACGCCGTTTACTGCCAGTCCTTTGGATGGTTTTGGAAGTAATTTAGTCCCATCCAATACTTTGTATACTTGGATAGTAGGAAGCAATGGAAATTTATTGGGTCAATCAGATCAGAATGTAGCGCAAGTAAATATTAGTCAAACACTTTCTAATTCAACAAGTATTACTCAAACAATCTATTATACCGTTTCTCCTTCTGCTGCAAGTTGTTCAGGTCCTCAATTTACGCTAAGAGTAGATGTAAAAGCTACGCCAAATATTACAGCCTATACGCCAGAAATATGCAGTGGAAATGCATTTAATGTTTTGCCCACAAACGTTGGGAATATTGTACCAGCAGGTACAACGTATACATGGAATGTTGTGAACAATCCGGATATAAATGGTTACGCAAATCAACTAACAGGATTAGATAGAATCAATCAAACATTGAATAATTTAAAAAATATAAATCAACTTTTAAATTATAATGTAACCGCAACAACCCTTGAGTCTTGCGCTTCTACTTTTAATATAGCCGTTACTGTAAAGCCTATCTCAGTCATTGCAAATAAAGCGGAAGCTATTTGTACAGGAAACTTTTTCAATGTAACACCAGTTAATGGGGCAGATATTGTACCAGCTGGTACAACCTATACTTGGACAGTGCTTCCTAATGCCAATATAAATGGTGAAGCAAATCAGGGTTCAGCAGTTTCTACTATTAGACAACTATTGAGTAATACTTCTCCAAATGTACAAACAGTAAATTATTCAGTTAGTTCTGTTTTAAATAATGGATGTACGGGAGCTAATTTTTTAGCGAATATTACTATAAATCCTTTGCCAGTTGTAACCATTAACGCAACTAGTAGTTCAGTTTGTGCGGGTGATGCAGTCACCTTATCTGGAGTAGGCGCACAAACCTATACTTGGGATAATGGTATTTCTAATGGCGTTTCATTTATTCCATCTTCCACACTATTATATACTGTTACAGGAACTGATTTAAACGGTTGTGTGAATACAGCTAGTGAAACAGTGGTGGTGAATCCACATCCCGTAGTTACAGTTCCAATATCTACGGTTGATAGATGTGGAACAGGTGCGATTGTTTTAACAGCAACAACTGATTTTGGAACTGTAAAATGGTATGACTTAAGTTCCGGTGGGGTTGAAGTTGGTGCTGGAAATAATTTAAATATAGCATCCATTTCTACCAGTACCTCTTATTATGCAGATGCTTTATCATCGGCTGGGTGTTATGCAATAACTAGAAAACAAGTAAATGCGGTAGTTAAAGAAATCCCAACAATAAGTACAAAAAATGATAATTTCAATTGTGGTCCTGGATCTATTTTATTAAGTGCAATACCTACAGCTGGAGTTGTGAATTGGTATGCAAATAGTACAGGTGGATCATCCTTAAGATCTGGTAACACCTATACTACTCCAACTGTTGCGAAAACAACTACTTATTATGTAGATGCAACCAATAATAACTGTACAAGTTTGAATAGGGTTGCGGTGATAGCAACTGTGGATACGATTCCTATAATCTCTACAAACAATCCTTTGCCAGTTTGTTTTCCTTTGACACAAGACATTACCAATGCCGCAAATATAGTTTTAGCGAATTCATCTATTTCCTATTCTTATTGGAAAGACATTAATGCAACAATACCTATTTCTAGCCCATCATCTATTCCTGCATCTGGTACTTATTATGTTAAGGCATCTGATAGTTATAACTGCTTTGATATAAAACCGGTTGATGTGGTGATCAATCCATTGCCTCCTAGTCCAATCGTAAATGCAATTAGCTATTGTCAAAATGATGTTGCAGCGAGTTTACTTGCGCAACCTTTATTAGCGCATTCTTTAAAATGGTATGAGACCAATGCGACTGGCGGAGTTCCATCAGCAATTGCTACTATGCCAATTACAAATATTGTTGGTAGTCAAAATTATTATGTTAGTCAGGTAAATGATTTAACGACTTGTGAAAGCCCAAGAGCTAGTATAAGGGTTACGACATTTGCTTTACCTACTATTACAATTGCAAGTTCTGCCAATCCAATTTGTTATGCCGATAGCCTTACACTTACTGCTTCTGGTGCAGTTAGCTATTTATGGGATAAAGGGGTTGTTAATAATGCACGTTTTAAGATTCTTGCTTCAGATCGCTACACGGTTATTGGGACTGACATAAATGGTTGTAAGAATACGGCCTTTGTTGATCAAGTTGTCAATCCACTTCCAGTTGTCCAACCTTTAACAGGATCTGTTATAGTATGTGAAGGTGCAAGCATTAGTTTATTAAGCAATGTGTCAGTTGGACTTGCGCCTTATCAATTTACAGTTTATTCAGATAGTGCAAGCGTTACTTCCAATACTGCTGGAATTTTATTTGCAAGAAAAGGAGGTTTGGCAACGATTTATTATAAAGTAAAAGATGCTTATGGTTGTGTGTCAGAAAATTCGACTCCATTTAAAATCAAAGTGTACGACCCTGTAAAACCTAAGATATTTTTTCAAGAAGCATTTTATGATTTTAATACAGTTATAAAAACAAAAGTTGATTCAGGTTATTCAGTTTATGATTGGTCGCCAAAAATGAACCTTAATTTTTACAACGATAAAGACCCAACGTTTAGAGGGTATAGTGATATTTCCTATTCTTTGTATAGACAAGATCCAACCAGTAATTGCTCTGTTATAGATACCTATAATATTACGATCACTACTAATTTCATTTTTGATTTACCGAATGCATTTACGCCAAATTCTGACGGACTAAATGACGTAATTAAATCTATTTATAATAGCGGTATAGCTAGCCTTAATTTTTTAAAAATATACAATCGTAAGGGTAATATTGTTTTTCAAACAACACAATTAAACGCAGGCTGGGACGGCCGTGTGAATGGTATAGATCAGGAGTCAGATGCTTATTATTGGACTGCTGAATATGTTACAAAGAAAAGTGAAACCTTAAGAAAGTCAGGTAGCTTCTTATTAATAAAGTAATATGTTTAGTAAAAAAGTATACATATTAGTTTATTGCTTAATTGCTTCCTTCACAACAAAGGCGCAAGGAGTTGTTTTATCTCAGCCGTTTATGTCAAGTCAATTTTTAAGTTCTGCCTCGGTGGGGAATGGTTTATATGGAAGTAGAATGCAAAGCAATATCAAAACGCAAATGATTGATGGTCAAAATTTATATAAGACCATGGTTGTAGGGTTTGATACAAGATTTAATTCAACTGATAACAGTAAAAACTATTTAGGAATCGGAGGTCAGCTTGTTTCAGATCAAGTAATGAATGGGGTCATGCAATTCAATACCCTTAGTTTAAATTTTGCATACCATATTTACCTTGATGATTATTTATACAAAAATATATCATTAGGAATAGGCACTAGTTTCAACGAGACATCTTTAAATAGATCAATGTTAAGATTCGAGGATCAATATGACTATGCTGCACAATTAACAGGTAATGCTAGTTTAGAAAATTTAGTGCCCAATCCAAATGCGTTTTCTGCAAATGCAAGTGCTTTATATACACAACATGACGAGTCTACTTTTGTGCAAGTTGGATTTTCTTCCTTTTTTATTGAAAAACCCAATGTTACTTTTTCATTGTTGAATTCTGCCCCTGAAAATAAGTATCGTTTATTCTCGAGTGCGGAAATTCCATTCGTTGAAGCCTTTACGATAGCAATGCATGGTAATTTTTTGTATCAAAAAACAAAAAATCAATACAATGTGGGTGCTTCGGTAGGTGTGCCCTTAAGTAGGGATGAGGACGAAATTAAAAGAATGTATTTTGGTTTTTATTACAGAGAAAATGAAGCTTTTGTGCCAACTGTGTCGCTTATTTCTAATAAATTTATTTTCGGCGTGAGTTATGATATTTTCAATGCGAATAAAACAGCATCTAATATCAGAACAAATAGTTATGAACTTTCTTTATCTACTTCCTTTGGAAGAAAAAAGAATACCCTATTTAGAACCATTTTCGATTAGAAAAATTAGTTTGCCTTTAAGCAACTAGAAAACAATGGAACAGTTTACCCATGCAGGGTCAAAATTAGCCTTGTATTTTTTGTAGAAATTAATTGCAGGTTCATTCCAGTCTAATACCTGCCAGTTCATGCCATTGAATCCTTTTTCTTTTGCTTCAACAATGAGTGCATCAAATAAAAGACTACCAATTTTTTGACCACGCATGTCTTCTGTCACTAAAATATCCTCTAGATACATTCTTTGTCCCTTCCAAGTGGAGTAGCGTACATAATATAATGCCATCCCTATTACCACGCCCTGTACTTCTGCTACAAAGGCCCACCATACTGGATTGGCGCCAAAACCACTTTCTTCAAAGTGCGCTAAAGAAACAGTGACTTCGTCTGGTGCTTTCTCGTAAACAGCTAGTTCATGTATTAATTCCATCATGCGTGCACAATCTGTACGAACTGCTTTGCGAATTTTTATTTCCATAGAAAGGGTTTAAAAACGTTATGATCATATTTTAATACTTAGATGTAAAATATGTAATTGAAAAAAAAGAAATATTTAAACTATAAAGATGCTTTAGCTAATGCCTGCGCTAAATCCGCTTCAAGGTCTTCGATATTTTCGATACCAACACTCATTCTAATTAAGCCATCCGTAATACCATATTTCATTCTTTCTTCTTTCGGAATCGACATATGTGTCATACTTGCAGGATGTGATACTAATGTATCCACTGTGCCAAGTGAAACCGCACGAGTGCATACTTCAACTGCATTGATGAATTTTTTTCCAGCTTCAATTCCACCTTTAAGTTCGAAGCTAATCAATGGAGCATGTTGCTTCATTTGTTTTTTTGCTATTTCGTGATGCGGGTGGGAACTAAGTCCTGTATAATTCACATGTGCAATAGCTGGGTGAGCTGCCAAGAAGTTAGCTACTTTCTCTGTGTTGCGACAATGTCTTTCCATTCTTACTTCCAAGGTCTTCATGCCTTGTATTAAAAGGTAGGCGTCAAATGCATTACTATTACCACCCATTAAAACATGCCATTTCCAAGCTTTTGTGCGCATGAATTCCAAGTCCTTCCCAAGCAATACGCCATGCAAAGCACTTCCGTGCCCATTTAAAAATTTTGTTGCAGAATGAAATACAAAGTCTGCACCAAGTGCAAATGGTTGTTGTAAATAAGGCGTAGCAACAGTATTATCTACAGAAACTTTAATGCCATGAGCTTTAGCAATACTGCAAATAGATTTAATATCTACACATTGAAGTGTTGGGTTAGCTGGCGTTTCTAAATGAATCAGTTTGGTTGTAGGATTTCCTTTTATTGTATCTAATAAAAGCTGTTCATTATGTATATCTATTAAAATAATTTTCACGCCTGCTTCTACAAGCACCTTTTGCATCAATTCTTGAGAGCCGCCGTATAAAGAGTAATGTGAAATCAATGTATCACCTGCACTTAGATTACTAAAAAACAAAGTAGTCATTGCTGCTTGTCCACTGGAATGCAATAAAGCTTTAAGTTCTAATGGTGCACCTTTTTCGTTGCTAAGTCCATGTGCCTCCAAAGCTGCAATTGTTTCCTCTGCAGCAGTAAAAGTGGGGTTGCCCCATCTTGTATATAATTTCGTTTTGTCATCTCCTTTAAAACGCTCCATACCTTCTTCTGCAGAGCCAAATGTAAATGTGGATGTAGCATAAATAGGAGTGGTATGAGAAAAATTATCATTCTCATGCCCAGCAGTATGTAAGGTTACAGTACTGATCCCTTTAAATTTCTTTTGACTCATAATTTGGATTTAAACATGAAACGAATTCAATAATTTATTTTAAATATACAATCTCTGGTGCATAATTAGTAAGCCCATTTAACCCATGCAGCGCCCCAAGTGAAACCACCGCCAAATGCAGCCAATATTAAATTGTCTCCTTTATTTAGTTGTGATTCCCATTCCCATAAACAAAGTGGAATGGTAGCAGCTGTTGTATTGCCATATTTTTGAATATTGATCATTACTTTTTCTGTAGGGATGCCTGCACGATTCGCAGTTGCGTCAATGATTCTTAAATTGGCTTGGTGAGGTACCAACCAAGTAATATCGTCTCCAGTTAAATTGTGTTTTTCTAGTAAGTCTGCTGTCACATCTGCCATTCCCTTTACAGCAAATTTAAATACGGGTTGTCCATCTTGAAATGCATAATGCTCTCTAGCCATCACGGTTTCAACAGATGCAGGTTTTAAACTTCCGCCCGCTTTAATATGCAAATATTCACGGCCTATACCATCGCTTTTTAAAATCGCATCTTGGAATCCATCTTCGTCTGCACTTGGTTCCAATAATACCGCCCCAGCACCATCACCAAAAATGATACAAGTTGCTCTGTCAGTATAGTCGATGATGGAACTCATTTTATCTACCCCTACAACAATTACTTTTTTATACCTTCCAGCTTCTACAAAGCTTGCTCCAGTAGTTAAGGCAAATAGGAAACCGCTACATGCCGCGCCAAGGTCAAAACCAAAAGCATTTTTTGCGCCAATTTTATCTCCTATAATATTTGCTGTTGCAGGAAATACCATATCAGGTGTAACAGTAGCGCAAATAATACAATCTATGTCTAAAGGATCCAGGTTCTTTTTTCTTAATATTTCTTCAATTGCCTTTACAGCCATATCAGAACTTGCTTTTCCTGGTTCTCTTAAAATTCTACGTTCAGAAATGCCTGTTCGGCTTCTTATCCATTCGTCATTGGTATCTACCAACTTTTCTAGGTCAAAATTGGTCAATTTGGTCTCTGGAACATAACCTCCAACAGAGGTAATTGCTGCTTTCAGCTTTTGGGACATAGTTTGTTCGTTTGTTTGGGCTACAAATATCTTAAAAAATGGCCAAGAATTGCCCCAAATACCCATTTTTCATTGCTTAAGTGTTATTTTTGAAGCAATTATGATCGCATTTTTACAAGGTAACTTTGTTCAATTGACCCCCGCTAAATTAATAGTGGATGTGAATGGCGTGGGGTATGAAGTCAACATTAGTTTAAACACCTATGAATCTATCTCTGGAAAAGAGAAAGGTTTATTACATACTTATTTGCATATCACTGAAAATTCCCAGGTCTTGTTTGGTTTTTTTGCACAGGATGAGAAAGAACTATTCCTGCAATTAATTAGTGTTTCTGGTGTAGGTGCTAGTACAGCAAGAATGATGTTATCGGGTATGCGTCCAGATGAAATTATTCGTGCAATTGTTCATGGCGATGCAAGACAGTTAGAACAAATTAAAGGGATTGGTAAAAAATCTGCAGAGCGTTTGGTTTTAGAACTAAAAGACAAGCTTGCTAAATCACCTGTAATGCAAGTAGGGGGATCTACATTTAATAAAACTACACCGCATCAAGATGCAATTCAAGCATTAGTTTCTTTAGGAATTCAAAAAGCAGTAGCAGAGAAGGCGATTGATAAAGCAATACAATCAGAAGGGGCAGATGTGTCATTAGAGGTCTTAATAAAACTGGCTCTTAAAAATTGTTAATCGATCAGCTTAAATTTTTTATTTTTGAGATTTTTTCAAACTATTATGTTGTTATCAGGCCTACTTCTGTTGAAGCAAGAGGGGCGTGCTCAGGATAGTAGTATTTTTAAACCTCCATTCAAGGATACAGTTGTAAATAAAATAGGGGATACGATAGTTGGAAAATTAAGGTATCCAATTGCAGATAGACGCGCCGATTTTTTGTCTCAACCAAGCAATAATCCATTTGATATTCGAGATTCAAGCTTATTAAAGCGACGAGTAGATTATGATCCAGCTACTAAGCAATATTTTATCACAGAGAAATTTGGAACAGGATATAATCGTTTTCCATCTACCCTAACATTTGATGAGTTTTGGAGATTAAAAACCAGAAAGGACGAGCAAGTCTATTTTATGCAACGTGCAAATTCTTTAGGAGTGCTTAATAGAAAAATAACTAGACCTAAAACAAAAGTCTTTGACAGTTATTTTGATAGATTATTTGGGAAAACGGGGTCGGACTTAAAAATTGATATAAAGCCAGTTGGTGAAATCAATATCAGAGCAGGATACCAAGGGCAGAATGTGAAAAATCCTACATTGCCTGAACGTGCTAGAAAGAATGGTGGTTTTGATTTTGATGCGAACACCAATTTTAGTTTGAATGCAAGTATTGGAGATAAGCTCAAGTTCCCAATCAACTTAAATTCATTATCTAATCTTGGTTTTGACAATCAGATCAGGTTAAACTACAAGGGTAAAAAGGATGAAATAATCAAATTCATTGAAGCGGGTAATATTAATTACGTTTCGAGAAGTACCCTTATTCCTTCTACCCAAAATTTATTTGGAGTAAAAGCACAATTGCAATTCGGTAAATTATTTATTACTGGTGCTATTGCAAATCAAAAGTCACAGCGTCAATCTATGGCTTTGCAAGGTGGTTCATCTACACAACGTTTCCAAAAACGATTAGATGATTATGAAGAGAATCGACACTTTTTATTAGCGCAATATTTTAGGAATAATTACAACAAAGCAATGAGCACATTGCCCGTGATTAATTCTCAAATTCAGATTAAGCGTATCGAGGTATGGGTGACCAACAGGAATGGCCAAACAACCAATGCAAGAGATGTAGTGGGGTTGACAGATATTGGCGAACCTGTTTTAAGGGCCGAACGTAAAGCTTTAGAAACAAATCCAAACAATCCTTTTCCTGATAATAGTGCGAACAAATTATATTCAAAAATCATCAATAATCCGAATGCAAGAAATCCTGCAGGCGTGTCATCAGTATTAGCACAAGAAGGATTAAGGTCTGCCGAGGATTATGAAAGAACTTTTGCAAGGAAGCTTACTGAAAATGAATATTTTTTTAATGGACAAGTTGGTTTCTTGTCATTGAACATCCCATTACAAGCGGATGAGGTATTGGCTGTTGCTTTCCAATATACATACAATGGAAAGATCTATCAAGTGGGTGAATTTTCGGAAGGGGTTGCATTAGACCCAAATAAAGGGGTGCAACAAATTTTATATTTAAAATTATTAAAGGCAACTACGCAAAGAACAGATTTGCCTATTTGGGATTTAATGATGAAGAACGTTTACTCTTTGGATTTGTTTGGTGCAATTCAACAACAAGATTTTCAGTTGAATATTTTATATGAGGAGCCTAGTGCAGGATTGAAAAGGTATATGCCTGTTACAAATAAAGCTTACGAAGGTAAGTCACTCATTAAAATTTTACAGTTAGACCGTTTGAACAATCGTAACGATCCACAGCCTGATGGTGTATTTGATTATGTGGAAGGCTATACAGTTTTGTCTAATATGGGTAGGATTGTTTTCCCATTGTTAGAACCCTTTGGTAAGGACTTGCAAGAAATTGCTTTTGCTGGAATTGACACCAATATCTCAAAAAAATATATTTATTCTCAATTGTATCGTTCGATAAAAGCAGAGGCGCAAACTTATGCGAACTTGAATCGCTTTGTGATGGATGGGCAGGTGAAAGGCAGTGCAGGAGGTTCCGAGATTAGTTTAAATGCATTCAATGTCCCACCTGGTTCTGTTAGTGTTCGTGCAGGAGGACAAATTTTAAGAGAAGGCATAGATTATATGGTTGATTATGGATCTGGAACAGTAAGGATTATTAATCCAGGTATTTTAAGTTCTAATATTCCTGTGAATGTATCCTTTGAAAACAATTTAGGTTTTGGTTTTCAGGAACGTGGATTTAGGGCTTTGAGAATTGATTATTTAGCAAGTAAGAATTTTAATTTTGGATTGTCATCTTCAAGGTTAAGTGAAAGACCATTTTTTACAAAGACCAATTTCGGATCAGATCCTATCAAAAATGCCATGTATGGCTTTGATTTCAACTATAAAAAAGATTTACCAGGTTTAACAAGATTATTGGATAAGCTACCATTTTACAATACAAAGGCTAAATCATCTATCGTGGCATATGGAGAGGCTGCAATTTTAAAACCAGGACACGCGCAACAGATTGGCAAAGGAGGTTCTGGTGTTGTTTATTTAGATGATTTTGAATCTACTAGAACAAATATCGATTTAAGATTTCCATTTACTGCTTGGACTTTAGCATCTACCCCTTTAGATCGTTTTCCAGAAGGCGCTTTAGCAGATTCGGTAGATTATAATAAAAACAGGGCAAGATTAGCATGGTATACTATTGAGCCAAATTTACAAGATCGAAATAGTTCCAATAATCCTTTATCAAATAATATAGCTGCATTGAGTGATCCTAGGATTCGTCAAGTGTTTACCAATGAACTGTTTCCGCAAAAGACAACGAATATTACAGATGTCCAATTGCCCACTTTTGATTTAAGTTATTATCCAAAAGAGCGTGGGCCGTACAACTACAATTATAAAGATTTAGATGCAACAGGTAGGGTTAAAAATCCATCAGACAAATGGGGTGGTATTATGCGTTCTTTAGATCAAACAGATTTTGAAACTGGTATAATAGAATATGTAGAATTCTGGGTACAAGATCCATTCATTAAATCTGCTGCATCAAAAGGGAAATTGTATTTGAACTTAGGAAATGTGAGTGAGGATATTTTAAAAGATGGTAGACGATTTTATGAAAATGGTATGCCAACGCCAACCATTCCAGCAAGTATTGATAGTTCAACTTGGGGAAGGGTCCCTGTGAATCCAATTCAAGTAACCAATGCTTTTAGTAATAATCCAGAAGACCGAAAATTCCAGGATGTTGGATTAGATGGATTGGGTGATGAGGATGAGCGTGCAAAGAAAGCTTACTTAATTAACCAAATAGGAAGTCCTGCTGTAGCGCAGCAGTTTTTAAAAGATCCTTCAGCAGATAACTATGTTTGGTATCGTGATGCAAGTTATGATGCAGCAGGTGCAAACATTTTAAATCGATATAAATATTTCAATAATCCTCAAGGCAACTCTGCATTAGCTGGGAATAGTCAATTTAGCAGTGCTGCAACTTTACTGCCTGATAATGAAGATTTAAATAGAGATAATACACTAAACGAAACAGAAGCTTATTTTGAATATGAAATTGATTTGCAAAAAGGACGATTAGGAGTCAACTCAACAAGGTATGTGACCGATTCGAAAACGGTTAATGTGACTTTAGCTGATGGTTCTAGATCGATAGAGAATTGGTATTTATTTAGGGTGCCAATTAAATCTTTTTCAAATAGAATGGGGGGTATTCGTGATTTTAAATCGATTCGTTTTTTAAGAATGTATTTGACTGGTTTTGAAGACTCTATTACTTTACGTTTTGCAAAATTAGATTTAGTCCGTAACCAATGGAGACAGTTTGCGTATGATATTGATAGCTCTGGTGACTACAAGTTAATTACACCTGAAAATAATACGGCAACAGTCAATACAATTGCAGTTAGTTTAGAAGAGAATGGTAGCAGAACACCGGTTAATTATTTAGTACCTCCAGGCATTGAGCGTGTACAATTATTAAGTAATAATGGCGTAAACCTATTGCAAAATGAACAAGCATTAAGTGTGCAGTTAAATCGTTTGCAAAAAAATACAACGCCTAGAGGAGTTTTCAAGACGATGAATATCGACATTCGTCGTTATGGCAGTCTATCTATGTTCTTGCATGCAGAAAATAAAAATCAGCCAGACATTATAGAAAGAGGAGTGATCACAGCCGTCTTGCGTATTGGGCAGGATTTTCAAAATAACTATTATGAAATTCGAATTCCATTAACCACTACCAAAAGAAAAACGTATTCAATTGCAGAGGTAAGAGATGTATGGCCTCTTGAAAATGAAATGAATTTAAGTTTGAACGACTTAGTTAAACTTAAAATTGACAGAGATAAACTAAATTATAATTTCAATAGCAAGTTTAGTAAGGTACAATCGAATAACCACACTTATTCGGTGATGGGGAATCCCAATTTAGGCGAAATCCGTGGTATCTTAGTCGCTTTTGAAAATACTTCAAGTCAAAATTTCATAGATGCAGAAGTTTGGGTAAATGAGTTAAGATTATCAAACTTAGATGAGCGTGGGTCTTGGGCTGCTTTAGGAAGAATGGACTTAATATTGGCAGATTTAGGTACTATCGCAGTTTCAGTCAATAATCGAACTGCAGGTTTTGGGAGCATTGAGCAAAAAATGAATGAGCGATCCAAGACTGGATTTACGCAATTGGATATTGCAACAAATATTGATGCTGGAAAATTATTACCTAAACAAGCAAAGATCTCATTGCCTGTTTTTGCCGGAATCAATAAATCGCAAGAAAATCCCGAATTTGATCCATTCAATAAAGACATCCTTTATGCAGATAAAATAAAGTCTACTTCAGGTGCGATGAGGGATTCAATAAAGCGCGCCTCCATAGACGAAACAACAATCAAAACCATCAACTTTACCAATGTCCGCTTAATGCCTGGCAAAAGGAATACTCTGTTGAGTATTAGTAATTTAGATTTTAGTTATTCTTATTCGCAATTGCAACAAACAAGTCCAGTGATTGAAATGAATCAAGTTGTGAAACAACGTGGTTCAATAGGATATACTTTCAATAATAATGCTAAGAGTTATCAGCCATTTGCAAAATTGATTAAAACAAAATCTCCATGGCTTAATTTGGTTAAAGATTTTAATTTTTCACCTGCGCCTAGTTTGATTAGCTATCGTACAGTGTTTGATCGTCAATTTGGGGAGTATACGCCAAGAATGATTAATAGCTTTGATGGCACGACAGAAAAAGTTGAAACAACTTACGATAAGTATTTTACAATGGGTAGGATATTTAACTTGCGTTGGCCAGTAACGAGATCTATGAATTTTGATGTGGTGGCAAATTTGAATTCGAGAATTGATGAGCCCGATGGCCGAATTGACACCAAAGAGAAAAAAGATTCTTTAACTAGAATGTTGTTAAAGGGCGGCCGTAATACTTTATATAATCAGCGTATTACAATGCGATATGATATTCCTACAAGTAAGTTCCCATTAACGGATTGGATTTTGGCAAGTTACAATGTCTCAACAAACTATAATTGGATTGGAGCAAGTAGATTAGCAACTTCATTAGGTAATACAATTGAGAACACACTATCCCATCAGGTGAATGCACAGTTTAATTTTAATAGCTTTTATAATAAATCTAAATTTATTCGTTCAGCTTTATCTAATGCTAGACCTACGCCAAAACAATCTAACCCCTTATCTAATAAGCTCATAATTAGTAAGGAGGATGCCTTGAATGGATTGACTGGTAAAGCGAGGGATTCTGCTTATAAGAAGTGGAAAGAAGCGAGAAAACAAGAACGTATTGCTATGAGGGTTCTTAAGGCGAATGAAGTGTTAAATATCCCTAAGCCAATTAAATCTTTGGTAGGTTTATTGACAATGGTTCAAAATGCATCCATTGATTATTCAGAAAATTTTAATAGTCGCTTGCCAGGATTTATGTCAGGTGTTCAATTTGTAGACAAAGACTTTAATGGTTTTGCTCCAGGATTTGATTATGCCATGGGGAAACAACCAGATAGCAATTGGTTAAACTTACAAGAGCGTAAGGGTTTAATATCAAAAGACGCCAATTTCAATCTGTTGTTTAGACAAGGTTTTGATCAACGATTGAGTGCAAGAATAATGATTGAGCCAATAAAGACATTCATCATTGATTTGAAATTTGATAAGACTTTTACAAAAGAGTATACCGAATTGTTCAAGGATACGAGTGTAAATATGAATGGGTATCGATCTCATAATAATCCATTGTCTGCTGGCGGATTTAATATAAGTTATGTTGCATTAAAGACCTTCTTTGATAAACATGATCCAAATACCATCTCTACTCAGTTTCTGCTTTTTCAAAATTATAGGTCCATTATTTCAAATAGAGTAGCCGCATTAAATCCATATTGGAATCAACAAAAAGATCCTAATGGCTATGCTATAGGTTATGGTAAATATGCACAGGATGTATTAATTCCTTCATTTATTGCAGCCTATACTGGTAAGGATCCAAAGAAAGTAGCTTTATTGAATCAAACCAACTCAAGTATTCGTTCTAATCCTTTCACGGGCATGTTGCCTATGCCAAACTGGAACCTTTTATATAATGGATTAACTAAGATACCTGGCTTGTCAAATGTATTCTCAAACATCTCTTTGACACATGGCTATAATGGAAGTTTATCTATGAATAGTTTTAATAGTTCCTTATTGTATACCGACATGAACCAATTAGGAGCACCTTCTTTCTTAGATACGGTAAGTGGTAATTTTGTTCCTTATTTCTTGATACCCAATGTGACTATTAGTGAAAGGATGGAGCCATTGATTGGATTAAATCTTACCACTGTTTCGCAATGGTCTATACGATTCGAATACAAGAAAAGTCGTTTATTGGCTTTGAGTTTGGTAGATTATCAGTTAAGTGAAAATAATAGTACCGAATGGGTAGTAGGTACCAGCTTTCGTAAAAGAGGATTAAAGTTGCCTTTCAATATTCCGGGAATGAATAATAATAAATTGGCAAATGATTTAACTTTAAGATTAGATGTAGCTATGCGCGATGTTTATAATAGCAATAGTAGATTGGATCAATCAAATGCTTATGGAACCGGTGGTCAAAAAGAAGTCACACTCCAGCCATCTATTGACTATGTATTGAATAGTAAAATCAATCTAAGATTCTTCTTTGATCAAAGAAAAGCTACCCCGTATATATCCTCCTCTCCGCCAATTACAAATACAAGAGCAGGAGTCAATATTAGGATCGCTTTATAGCGTAAAACATTTCACAAAACCTACGATTTTGCGAATTAGGAAAACATTTCACAAAACCTACGATTTTGCGAATGCCCATTTAAACATTTCCTTCCAGGTGACTTTTTTACCATACATTAAAATGCCTGTTCTATAAATTTTCGCACTCATCCAGGTGGTTAATAAGAAACCTCCAATTAAAGTGCCCATACTTAAAGCCAATTCCCAGTAGGGCACTGTAGATGGAACGCCATAAGAAATTCTTGCCATCATGACCATTGGAGAACTAAATGGAATCACGCTAGCCCAAAATGCCATTGGCGTATTGGGGTTTTGTATCACCACATTGGTAATGATATATGAAAATACAATTGGCATTGTAACGGGGAACATTAAACTTTGCGCATCTTGTGGATCTTCGTTTACTACACTGCCGATAGCAGCAAATAAAGAAGCATAAAACAAGAATCCTCCTAAGAAATAAAATAAGAAACAACCAATTATTAATGGCCAGTTTGTTGTAGCCAAAGTATGTTGTATTGCATATACATTTTTTGCAGATTCACTAGCTTGAGTTAATCCTGCAGCACCCATTTGTCCATTTGTTTCTTGCAATTGCTGTACTTGATTTTGAATATCAGCAGGTAGCAAGCCCATGCCAACCCCAGTAAGCGTGACAACAAGGAGAATCCACATTAAAAACTGTGTTAATCCAACTGCGCCAATTCCAATAATTTTTCCAAGCATTAATTCAAATGGCTTTACGCTGCTAACTATCACTTCGGCAATACGATTTGTTTTTTCTTCCATCACACCGCGCATCACCATAGTGCCATAAATAAACATAGTGATATAAATAAGTAAGCCACTTGCGTAACCAACCCCCATCGCTAAAGCTGCATTACTTTCTTTGCTCTTTTTGCCTTCATCTTCATAGGCTTTTAATTCTGCGACTTGTGCAGATTTATGGATTGAGTCTAAAACAGTTTGTTGGATACCCGCTTTTTCTAACATTCGATCTTCGATGGCAGCGTTAATTTTACTGCTTATTTTTTCTTGCAAAGTGAAGCCCATCGATTTTTTAGATCTTAAAATATAATCTGCCTTTGCATCTCCATCAAAAAGGGGCATTAATAAAATGTCAGAGTAGCCTTTTTCTTTATAGTTACTAGTATCTATTCCAGTTGGGAATTCAAATTTTAATTGAGTTGAATTTTTCAATTTGTCTTTGAAAAATCCATTAGGATCAACAACTGCAATTTTTCGCTTCTCCGTTCCTTTAAACGAAAAGTAAGCGGATCCAACGATCAATCCCACCATCAAGATGGGTACTAAAAAAGTAACAATTAAAAAACGTTTATTTTTTACCCTGCTGGTGTATTCTCTTTGTATGATGATCCAAATCTTATGCATAAAATATTTTTAAAAAGTAATGAACATTGATTGAATAGATGAACGCTTTAGGTTTAATCTAGATAAATTATATATTTTGAAAAGCCCTTGCTTTTGCGTGGGTATCTTCTACCAATTGAATAAAAATATCATTCAAGCTAGGCAAAACTTCGTTGTAACTAGTAATTGGTATTTGTTGCTCAATCAAATATTTTAATACTTCATTAGAAGCAACAGATTGGCTTAATTTAACCAATACTTTGTTTGTATTCTTTTCATCTTTATGAATTACACTGAACAAGGCATTGTCTTTTACTAGTTCAGGATTGTTTGTTTCAATAGCGAAAATGTATTCCTTGTATTGTTGTTTAATTTCTGCAACCGTTCCATCTAATATTTTCTTTCCTAGATTCACTAGTACAATATGGTCACAAATTTCTTCTACTTGTTCCATGCGGTGGGTACTAAAAATGATGGTAGCGCCTTTTTTTGCTAAAGCATAAATTTCATCTTTAATTAAATTTGCATTCAAAGGATCGAGTCCACTAAAAGGCTCATCTAAGATGATTAATTTAGGTTCATGTAAAACGGTGATTACAAACTGCAATTTTTGACTCATCCCTTTACTTAGGTCTTCTACCTTTTTGTTCCACCAGCTTTGCATCTCAAATTTCTCAAACCAATATTTGATACGCTCCATCGCTTCTGCCTTACTAAGGCCTCTTAATTGGGCAAGGTATAAAGCCTGTTCTCCAATCTTCATTTTCTTATACAAGCCACGTTCTTCTGGCATATATCCAATCTCGCGTATATCTAACAAGGGGTCAAAATGTTTTCCATCTAATTTGATCTCACCACCATCTGGATAAAAAATACCAGTGATCATTCTTAATAAGGTGGTTTTACCGGCGCCATTCGGGCCTAATAAACCAAAAATGCTACCTTTTTGTATATCGAAACTAATATCATCCACAGCTTTTTGAGTCGCATAATGCTTCACCAAATGGGATAAACTTAAAAGAGGCTCCATGTTATATAATTTGACCTAAAAGTACTGCGAATTAATAAATCTTACCGCCTCATTTTTTATAAGTGGAAAAAGGGGGGATATGAGCGCAAATATGCTCAGGATATTGGATTATATTCGTGCAAATAATTAGATTATGTTCTCAAAGAAATCCTTGTTGAATGTTTTGTTGTTGGTTGCAATTGTAGGCCTTTCAAGTTGGGGCTTTTTAGTACACCGTACCATCCATCAAATAGCAATTTATAATTTGCCTGAGCCAATGCGTAGTTATTTCTATGCAGATATGGATAATTTAGTTTTTAACGCACCTCGTCCAGATATAAGAAGAAATAAAGATAAAACCGAGGACACCAAGCATTTTGTAGACTTGGAAGCTTTTGGTCCAAATGCGGCGAACGACATGCCTGCTGAATGGGACGCTGCAGTAAAAAAATATGGCAAAGACAGTTTGATCAAATGGGGATGGGGTCCTTACAATGCGATTATGCAATTGGATCACCTAACAAAAGCATTTAAATCAAAAAACAAAGACAGTATATTATTTTATGCTGCAGACCTTGGACATTATGTGGCAGATTTGCACGTGCCATTACATACAACGATGAACTATGATGGACAGTTGACTGGACAAAAAGGATTGCACCATATGTGGGAGACTTTTATTCCTGAAATTAATTTAGACCAATTCATGTTGTACAATACGCATCAAGCTAAGTATGTAAAATATCCTGCGCAAGCACTTTGGGTAGATGTACGAAAAGCACATGCCTTGGTTCCTCAAATGCTTGCAATTGAAACTGAAGTAACAAAG
>CAZLKW010000020.1:0-15181 GCA_964560215.1 uncultured Sediminibacterium sp.
TTCTTCGCTTGATTCTCTAAGGTTTTTAATTGATTGTTGATTTCAAACAACAAATCCTCGATACGTGATAAATCTTGCTCTGTTGCATCTAACTTATTCTTCGCTTCTTTTTTTCTTGTCTTGTAGATCGTGATCCCAGCAGCTTGTTCTAACATTTTACGACGACTATTATCCTTATCCTTGATAATGTCATCTACCATCCCTAATTCAATAATGGCATAACTATCTGTACTTACCCCCGTATCCATGAATAAATTATGAATATCTTTCAAACGACATGAAACATCATTTAAACGGTATTCACTTTCGCCATTTTTATAGTAGCGACGAGTAACCGTAATGGTGCTAAATTCTGTAGGTAATAAATTTTTAGTATTCTCGAAAGTCAAACTTACTTCCGCCATGCTACTTGCATTTCTCGTTTTAGAACCATTGAAAACCAATGAATCTAAATTCTCAGATCTAAGTGCAGAAATCTTAGATTCTCCAATTACCCATCTAATACTATCAATGATATTACTCTTACCGCAACCGTTAGGCCCAATAATACCGGTTATACCCTCGTCAAAACTGACAATAGTTTTATCAGCAAAACTCTTGAATCCCTTGATTTCTAATGACTTTAATCTCACTTTTGTAACGCTTTAAATTGTCTGCGAACATAAGAAAAAACAGCCAAAAAGTCAAGGGGAAGAGGGCATTTTAGGTTGAAATGTGGAGAAAAACTATGCCTTTTCGACCAGTCTACCCCCCTCAGTACTTAAGGTACGAGCTGGGAACTTATTCACTACCATATAGTCGTGGGTAGCCATGACGATAGCAGTACCATCTTCTTTGGCAATTTGGAACAATAATTGCATGATTTCATCGCTTGTTTCTGGGTCCAAACTACCCGTTGGCTCATCTGCAAGAATCAATTTTGGAGAATTTAACAGGGCACGAGCAATATCAACTCTTTGTTGTTCACCACCACTCATTTCAAATGTCATTTTAAAGCCCTTATTTTTAAGACCAACCTTGGTCAAAACATCGTCAATTTTTTGTTGAATTAGCTGCTCATCCTGCCAACCTGTAGCTTTAAGTACAAAACTTAAGTTTTCATTGACATTACGATCAGTCAATAATTGGAAATCTTGAAAAACGACCCCTAAATTTCTTCTCAAAAAAGGTAATTTCTTCCAATCCATCTCCTTTAAATTAAAGCCAACTACATTACCTACTCCTTCTGTTAATGTAATTTCACCATATAAAGTCTTCAATAAGCTACTTTTACCTGTACCTGTCTTACCTACAAGGTAAACGAACTCACCTTTCTGCACATTCAAGTTGACATCTTGTAAAATAAGGTTACCACTTTGGTAAATATTTGCGTGTTCAATTTGTACAACAATCTCACTCATATAGTTCTTGTTAATAGATTAAAATTAATAGCTAAATACTTCCTTTCCAAAACTTCCTTCCAAAACCAATTCTTTATGGTCTGCAGCTTCTACATACCCAACCACCTGCGCTTCAATTCCTAATCCCTTTGCAATCTCAATTAATGAGTCAGCAGATGAAGCATCTGTAAATATTTCTAAACGATGCCCCATATTAAACACTTGGTACATCTCTTTTGTATTTGCGCCAGAATTATCTTGAATTAACTTAAAGATCGGCGGCGCATCGAATAAATTATTTTTAACAATACGCATATTCCCAGGCAAGTATTTCATGCACTTTGTTTGGCCACCGCCGCTGCAATGAATCATTCCTTTTACTGCATCAAAATGTTCTGTCAAAATTGCCTTAACCAATGGGGCATATGTACGCGTTGGACTTAATAATAATTTACCAACACTAATCTCACCAAACCCTTCTATAGAAAGCTTATCCGTCATTTTATTTTTTCCTAAATACACCACTTCGTCTTTTAATTTTGGTTCAAAAGATTCAGGAAAGGCGGTTGCATAATGGTGTGATAATACATCATGTCTTGCACTTGTCAAACCATTACTTCCAAGTCCACTATTGTATTCTGTTTCATAATTTGCTTTACCAAAACTTGAAAAACCAACAATCACTTGTCCAGGTGCAATTAAATCGTTTGTAATTAATTTTGACTTTGGCCATCTTGCTGTCATCGTTCCATTTACGGCAATAGTTCTAACTACATCACCCACATCGGCAGTTTCTCCACCAAGAAAAGCAACTTGCACCCCGAATTCTTTAAGTGTATTGAAAAAATCTTGCGTACCATTAATTACCTGGCTAATTACTTCTCCGGTAATTAATAATTTATTACGATCAATCGTAGAAGAAAATAAAATTTGATCGTAGATACCTACACATAATAAATCATCTAAATTCATTGCGATGGCATCTTGTGCTATCCCTTTCCAAACTGAAACATCGCCAGTCTCTTTCCAATACAAATAAGCAAGAATACTTTTGGTACCTGCACCATCGGCATGCATGATATTAATATGATCAGAACTACCTCCTAAAAAATCGGCATATAGCTTACAAAAAGCATTTGGATACAAGCCCTGGTCTAAATCCTGAATGGCGGCATGAACTTCTTCTTTTTGAGCGGAAACACCGCGCTGAGCATACAATGACATAGCTATAAATTGATTTTACAACAAAGGTACAATTGTTTTACATTTGTGCCACATTTACAGAATTAAGATGAAGGTTCATTACGATTTAGCTTCCCTGCCCCAATTTAAGGACGCCATTGTAACAATGGGGGCTTTCGATGGTGTACATAAGGGACATCAGCAGATCATTCAAAGGATGAAAGAATTGGCTGTGAAAGTACTTGGAGAAACAATCATTATCACCTTTCATCCTCATCCTAGAAAAGTGATCTCTTCGGTGCCAGGTGAAATCAAACAATTGAGCTGTATCAAAGAAAGGATTCATTTATTAGAAGCAGCAGGTATAGACCACTTGGTCATTATTGATTTTAATTACAATTTCTCCAATTTGACTGCAGAGCAGTATGTTGAAGATTTTTTATACCATCATTTTAAGCCTAATACAGTAATCGTAGGCTATGATCATCATTTTGGTAAAGGAAGAATTGGGAATATCGATCTTCTTCAAAGCATGGGCACTAGATTGGATTTTAAAGTAGAAGAAATTCAGGAACAATTAGTAGGCAATGAAATTATTAGTTCTACGCTAATAAGAAATTATATCTCTGAGGAAAATATTACAAGAGCGAATGACTTATTAGGTTATCCATACCAATTTGAAGGCTTTGTAGTAAGAGGCAATCAATTAGGCAGAACCATCGGCTACCCTACTGCGAACCTCCATATCAATGATGAAGAAAAATTGATTCCTTCAAACGGAGTCTATGCGGTAAAAGTAAAAGGTATTTGTACCAATCATATAGCGGTTGAAGGGATGATGAATATTGGCATTCGGCCAACGGTAGATGGGCAAAAGAAAGTAATTGAAGTAAATATTTTCAATTTTGACCAAGATATTTACGAACAGCACTTAACTGTTATGGTTTATGAATTCATTAGAGGTGAAGTAAAATTCAACGGATTAGACGCTTTGAAAGAACAGCTTCATCAAGATAAAATAAATACAAATTCTATACTATCAAAGTATGATTAGAACTCCCCCTTCTTTAAAATGAAAAATTGATTGCGCTTCTCCATCATCTAAGCCATTATTTTTACAACCAATTCTTTTAATAGATCTGCATCAGAATTACTTGCATCATTAATTCCTAATACCCTAAGATTGTATTCATGAATTAGTAATAAAATATGCTCTACTTTGGCCGGGTTATAATGTCTTGTGGCAGCCATAGTTGTTTTAATTGAAAAGAAATTCAACCCCACTTCGGCCATGATCCTTTTTTCATCATTCGTTCCCAATCCATATGCGGCATAAAGTTTACTAAAGAACCCATATAAGGTTGGTAGGATCAATTGAATGGGTGCAGCTTTATGATTCGACTCAAAGTATTGAATCATTTGTATCGCTCTAGAGAATTTTTTATGTGCAATAGCATCTTGAAATTCAAATGAATTAAATTCCTTACTGATGCCAATGTATTTTTCAATATCATCTTCAGTGATTTTCTTTCGATCACCTAAATTGACCATTAACTTTTCTACCTCATTCTTTATTCTACTAAGGTCATTGCCAATATGATCTACAATCATTTGAACTGCCTTTGGACTCACTTGAAAGCCATTATCAGCAACCCATTGGTTGACCCATTCAGGCAATTTATTGTCATACATCTTTTTTGTACTGACAACTACTGCTTTCGTTTTAAGAATTTTTGCAAGCGCAGAACGACCATCTACATTTTTATCCTTGTGAGAAACGACCAAAATAGTAGACGACAAAGGATGATCAATATATTGACCCAATTTTTCCAATGAATCCTTATGCATCTGTTGGGCTTCTTTCAAAATAACCACCTGCTTTTCTGCAAAAACTGGATAACGCTTACAAGCGTTCACTACATCTGCCCAATCTGCGTCTTTGCCATAAAAAACAGATAAATTAAATGCCTGCTCAGACGCTGGTAATAATTTATGTTCGGCATATTGTACCACCTGATCAATATAAAATGATTCTTCCCCTTCCAGCCAATAGACTGGATCAAAGACATTTTTATTCCAATTAGATAAAATTTTGGAGATAGGCATGGTCAAAGATATACAGGAATGGGCTTTTTTTTATATCTTGTGCAAAATAAATAAACACATTTTATTATGAGCAACGAAACTTCAGGCAACGGAAGCAAAATTTTAATCGGGGTATTAGCGATCGCCCTAATAGGATCATGGATTTATTTCAGTACATCAAAAACTGAAATCATTAACAACTATACTACACAAGTAAATAGTATAGATAGTGCAAAGAATGCAATCCAAGCAGACTTTATCGCAGTATCAGCTAAAGCTGATTCATTGACTCAACAAAACACTGAATTACAAGGTGATTTGTTAACTAAGTCAAATGAGATTCAAAAACTTAAATCTAATATCAGTAGTATTTTACGTAAAAAGAATGCTACAGATAAAGAATTAGCAGATGCAAAATCAATGATTGCAGATTTAAACGGCAAGGTTGCTGGATTATTGACTGACCTAGCAAAAGCTCAAGAAGAAAACAAAGTATTAACAGTTAAGAATGAAAATTTGACTACTGAAAATACAAACTTGAGTACAAACTTAACAGCGACAACCAAGGAAAAAGAAAGATTACAAGACTTAGGTTCAACTTTACACGCTTCTACATTCAGTATTCAAGCAGTAAGAGTAAAAGAAGATGGATCTGAAAAAGTAACTAAGTCTGCAAAGCGCGCGAATACAATTCGTTTGTCATTCCAGATTGACAAAAATAAAATCACTCCTTCAGGTGCACAAGATTTATACGTTTGTATCACTGCTCCAAATGGCGTTAAGTTTACAGAAGGTGGAAAAATCAACACAAGAGAAGATGGCACTAAAGCTTATTCAAACAAAATTTCAGTACAATATGTACAAAATGCGGTATTGCCAATTAGCTATGATGTAAAGCAAGCTTCCAAATTTGTAGAAGGTGAATATTTAGTAGAAGTATACCACAATGGATTTAAAATTGGTGAAGGAAAAACTACTTTGAAAAAAGGTGGATTATTCTAGTAGATAATAAATACTTAAAAGCCACTCAATTGAGTGGCTTTTTTTGTATCTATACCCATCTATATTAGAAAACTAATTCGATATTATTTAAATCTTGTAACTCAGTTCCTATATTTAATATAGAAAGATTATTGTAAGAAAGTGCATAAAACCATAATTGTATTGCAGCAGGAGAAATACCCTCTACAAAAAAATTAACTTTACTTAAATAAAAATTAAGTTTTTGTGTTAGTTCAAAATCATTTTCAGCATACATCCACTGGTTTAAAATAGATTTGAAGGCACTTAATTCGTTATCCATTAAATGGTCAAATGCATGTAATTGAATGAATTCTGAAACAGCATCATGCATTAAAGCTTTATGATTTGTTTTCATAAATTAGGGTTTGATTATAGACCAAAGTTCAACCCTGAATATTACCTGAATGTTAAGAATTAAGCAATTTTAAATCATGTGTAAAAATGAGTCAAAATTGTTAATATGACTTTAAATCAATACCTCATATAATTAGTAACTAATTAATATTCAGTACTTTAAAGAATATAAGCAAAAATTTATTTTAATACAATAGCTGCAAGTGCAGGTAACTCAAGATGCAGCGTTTTCCAGTCATTGGTGCCATCTACAGATACCCCTTTGACTTCTTTATTAAATAAATCTCCTACACCCCAGAATGCTTTATTATCACTATTAAAAATTTCTGTCCAAACTGTCTTACCCGCAACGTGGATTGGGAATTGATGTCTAGGCACAGGCGTCATATTAAAAACAACTAAGATTTCATCTTTAGGATCCTTCCCTTTTCTTTTGTAAGCTAACACCCCTTCTTGTCTTTTATTTGTCTCAACCCATTCAAAGCCATCTGTTTCATATTGTAACTCAAACAAAGCAGGTTGTGCTTTATACAAAGCGTTTAATTGTTGAACACAGTATTTCATGCCACCATGACTCACATGACTTAACAAATCCCATTGTAATTCTGATTGATAATCCCATTCTTTTGTTGCTGCAAATTCATTCCCCATGAACAATAATTTTGCACCAGGATGTGTAAACATATAAGCATACATCAATCTTAGGTTTGCAAATTTTTGCCATTCATCCCCTGGCATTTTATACAACATTGGACTTTTTCCATGTACTACTTCATCATGACTTAAGGGTAGCATAAAGTGCTCGTCATAATAATACATCATAGAAAAACTGAACTTGTCTTGTGCTCCAGAACGCATGATGGGATCTAATTTAAAGTAATCCAATGTGTCATGCATCCAACCCATCATCCATTTCATTCCAAATCCTAAGCCATCCATAAAAACAGGTTGACTTATTCCTGGCCAGTCAGAAGCTTCTTCAGCAATTGTTTGAATTGCAGGAAAATCTCTATATAAAGTGATATTTAAATCTTTAATAAATTCAATGGCTTCTATATTCCCATTTCCCCCAAATTCATTGGGCTCCCAAGCACCCTCTTCTCTACTATAGTCCAATCTTAACATAGAACTTACTGCATCAACCCTTAATGCATCAATATGAAATTGATCACACCAAAATTTTGCAGAACTTATTAAAAAGGACTTGACCTCGCCTCTTTTATAATTAAAAATGTAGGAGTTCCAGTCGGGATGGTACCCTTTACGCATATCAGCATATTCATAGGTATTCGCACCATCAAACATGAACAAACCATGGCTATCATAAGGGAAATGAGATGGAACCCAATCTAAAATCACCCCAATTCCAGCTTGGTGAAATGCATCTACCAAAGCAGCAAATTCTTGTGGATTACCGAACCTGGAAGTAGGTGCAAAAAAACCTACCCCTTGGTATCCCCAACTTCCATCAAAAGGATGTTCCATGACAGGCATGAATTCTACATGTGTAAAACCCATCTCCTTTACATAAGGAACCATTAAATCAATCAACTGAGTATAAGAATTATAACTATTCTCGTCTGTTTTATCTGGTCGCATCCAACTTGCTAAATGCACTTCATAAACAGAATAAGGTTGATCTGTTCTATTCTTAATTTTTCTATCTTCTAACCATTGTGCATCCTTCCAATCATAACTAGTCTGCCATGTTATTGAAGCAGTTAGAGGTCTTAATTCCCAATAATGGGCGTATGGATCTCCTTTGTCTAATTTCATCCCTTTGTAACCGTGAATATGGTACTTGTAGACTTCTCCTTGTCCAATATTTGGAATAAACCCTTCCCATATTCCAGAAGATTCTAATCTTACTTTTAAAGGATGTGCTTCATTACTCCAATTGTTAAAATTTCCTTTCACAAAAACAGCAGTGGCATTTGGCGCCCACACACTAAAATAAGTACCCTTGACGCCTAGTACTTCTATTTGCTTATTACCAAATAATTGGTATAAAGTAGAATGTGTTCCATGTTGAAATGAATGTATATCCGACGCTGTAAACAAAGAATAATTCCAAACTGGCTGTTCCGTATCTACAAAATTTATTTCTTCGTATTTAGACATGTTTATTTTGTTAATTCTATCACCTGCATTGTCATTGCTGGTATAGAAAATTCAGATCCAACTAAATTTCCAGAAATTATATCTTTCCCACCTATAAATGAACCTGTTCTCTCTGTATATTTTGAAAAATTAACAGTTCTAGCTTTCGTATCTGTATTCATAACGCACATGACTGTTTGTTTATTGTCATACCTGAAATACACATACAAACCATCTTCTGGAATATATTGCATCATTTGTCCAGTTTTGAGCGCAGATGAATTAGTTCTATAAGCGCCTAAAGCCTGAACATAATGTAAAAAATCTGCCTCCTCTCTAGTCAAACCTGTTTCAGTAAAAGCATTCTTTTTATCCCCCACCCAGCCACCTGGAAAATCTAGCCTTACCCAACCATCAGGATTAGAAATACCTTTCATAAGAATTTCAGAACCATAATATAATTGAGGAATACCACGACAAGTATACAACCAAGCATAGGCCATTTTAGTTTTAGGTATACTTTCTCCTAAAGAAGAATGAATACGGGTCATGTCATGATTGTCTAAGAAAATGACATTGTTATTGGCTTGTTTGTATAAAAAATCAGAAGCCAAAGTATTGTATAATTTGATTACGCCATTTGACCAACCATTGGACTCGTTCAAAGCAGGCATAATCCCACCAAATAATAAACTAAAATCAGAAGTTGCTTTTAGATTGCTTTTAAAAGGCAAATTATAATTATTCTCAACATAGTAAGCTTGAGCCGCTACTCCTTCAACCCAACATTCGCCAAACGTAAATATTTTTGGATACTCCTCTAACAAAGCTTTGTTTAAACGATTCATCACATCCACATTACAATATTTATAAGTGTCAACTCTAAATGCATCAATTCCAAAAGTCTCCACAGACCAAATTGCATTTTGTGTTAAATATTTTTCAACCATTGGATTTTCATGATTGATATCTGGCATCTCTGTGGTAAACCAACCATCGATCATTCGTTTTGCATCAGCTGCAGTATGGTAAGGATCAAAAACTGCTTGCTCTCTATAATGGGTTTGAGTGTAAGTAGGCCATTGATGAACCCAGTCTTTTGAAGGCGCATCTTGAACTAAAAAATGGAATCTTCCAAAATGATTGTACACAATATCTTGGATTAATTTCATTCCTCTTTTGTGTAAATTTTCACTTAATTCTAAATAAGCTTTATCTCCACCGAACCTGGATTCAGTCTTATAGTTATTAGTAGCCGCATAACCATGCTCAGTTCTATCTGGCATATCGTTCTCAACAACTGGCGTCATCCATAAAGTGGTTGTGCCTAATTTTTGCAGGTAATCTAAATGATTGGAGACCCCTTGCAAATCACCACCATGTCTTAAAAAAATTTCGTTTCTATTTAAAGATTGATCTTTTAAACCTGGTAATCGATCATTGGTTGAATCTCCATTACTGAATCGATCAGGCATTAAAAAATAAATCAAATCTGCAGAGTTTAATCCTTGTGCGAATTCAATGCCTCTACTTTTTCTTCTTTGAAGTAAAGGCCAATTAAAATTTGTTTTTTTACCGTCAGATTGTATGGAAATTAAAACATTACCAGGTTTAGCAAGTGGACTTATTTCTAGATCAACTGCTATATAATGTCCATTTTCAAAATGACTGATAGATTTTAAAACCACCCCTGGGTATACAACTTTAACAGTCGCTTTCGAAAAATTATCATTAGTTGACCTCAATAAAACCTGCACCTTGTTGTTTTTCATATTGACAAACCAATTACTTGGATATGCCTCTAATGCGAAAGCTTTAATTGAAACAAATGAAATAGTGATGCATAAAAAAAATATGCTTTTAAACTTTGCCTTCATCTTTAAATTTTACTTTGGATAAATTGATTAATTCTTTTCTTCTTTAATTATGATTGCGCAAACAATACCAGCAATCACCAACAAAACGCCACCAATTAACACTGCCATTAATCGATCATTGTTTAAGTAATTCTCCATTACTTTCCCAAAAAATAAAGAAGCAATAATTTCAGGCAATACAATAAAGAAATTAAAGATGCCCATATAAATACCTATCTTTTGTTCTGGTATAAAACCCGCTAACATGGAGTATGGCATTGACAAAATGGATGCCCAAGCAATACCAACTAGCCCCATGCTTATATAAAGCATATTCGGTTGTTCAACAAAATAAACAGACATTAAACCAACACCTCCCAATAATAAACACAATGTATGAGTATACTTTTTGCCAATTTTACTTACCCAAAAAGGCAATGTAAATGCAAAACCAAAAGTGACTAGGTTTAAAATTGCAGAAGTAGCGCCCGCATGTTCGATACCTAAAGTGTAGGCGTCTTGGATTGGCTTAATTAAACTTTTGTCATCCCCATTGAATAATTGTCTTGCTACACCGGTACTATAATAAAACCACATAAGGAATAAACCAGGCCAAGTGATAAAATTGACTAATGCCAATCTTTTCATTTGAACAGGCATATGTTTTATAGAATGAATAATTTCTTGAATAATACCCGATTTTGGCGTATCACTATCTTGCGCTTTATCTGGATTAGATGGTGGATACTCCTTACTAGAAAAAATTGTATACATCACTGAAACAAAGAAAACTGCTCCACCAATATAAAATGACATTAATATATTTTGTGGGATAGAACCGTTTATTTTATCTCTAGAAACATCAAACCAATTGGCTAATAATTGAGGCAAGTAACCTGCAATAAAGGAAGCTAAACCAATAAACATACTCTGCATCGCAAAACCAAAAGAACGTTGTTTTTCATTTAAGTTATCTGCAACAAAAGCCCTGAATGGTTCCATTGTAATATTAATGCTTGAATCTAATATCCATAACACACCAGCTGCCATCCAAACCGTTGGAGAATTGGGCATTACAAACAACAAAGCAGAACTAAGTATTGCACCCACTAAAAAGAAAGGACGTCTTCTTCCTAACTTAGGATGCCATGTTCGATCACTAAAGTATCCAACAATAGGTTGAATGATTAATCCTGTCATAGGTGCAGCGAGCCATAATCCTGGAATCTCTTCTGGCTTAGCACCTAAGAATTCATAAATCGCACTCATATTATTCATTTGCAAACTCCAACCGAATTGGATACCAAAAAAGCCAAAACACATATTCCATATTTGCCAAAAACTTAATTTAACTTTTTCACCTGTGTACGCTGTATTCATTTTTCTACTTTTATTTTTAATCGTTTAATTTAAATTGTAAATCCATTGGGGATAATGGCGCCTTTTTTGATGACGATTATATTATCCTTAATTGTATATAATGGATGATCTACTTTCTCAAGATGCGGGCCACCTTTTATATGAACATCATTGCCTATTGAACAATTCTTGTCAACAATTGCATATTCAATAGTGCAACGTTCTCCAATGCCAATGATAGGTTCTCCAGCAGCGTTCTTTTTATTAATTTGCTCAATCGTTTCATAATAATCACAACCCATGATATAAGAATTATTAATCACGGTATCTTTCCCAATTCTTGAGCGAATACCAATGACCGATTTTGAAATTTCTTTAGCATGGATAATTGAACCTTCTGCAATAATTGCTTTGTTAATGATGGTTCCACTAATTTTTGCGGGTGGCAACATTCTTGACCTAGTATAAACTGTTTGTGCACTATCAAAAAGATTAAAAGGAGGAATATCGTCTGTTAAAGCAATATTAGCTTCAAAGAAAGAATAGATGTTACCAATATCTGTCCAGTAGCCATCATACTGATAACTGATTACTTTATAGTGTGCAATAGAATCAGGAATAATTTCTTTACCAAAATCAGTCGCATTTGCATGCACTTCATTTAAGAGTTTGTATAAGATATCTTTATTGAAAACATAGATACCCATTGATGCTAGATAATTTCTCCCCTGTGCCTTCATCTCTTCACCTGTATCGCTTGTCCATTCAGGTAACAATTCTTTATTTGGTTTTTCAATAAAGGAAGTGATTACTTGCTCCTCATTCGATTTTAAAATACCAAATTCAGGAGCCTCTCTATCTCCTACTGGTATGGTAGCAATAGTCAAAGCAGCACCACTTTTTTTATGAGCATCAATCATTTTACTAAAATCCATTTGATACAATTGATCCCCACTTAAGATCAATACATATTCGAAATCCATTTTGTCTAAATGTCTTAAAGACTGTCTAACCGCATCGGCCGTGCCCTGAAACCAACCTGGATTATCAGGTGTTTGTTCCGCAGCCAAAATATCCACAAATCCAGAACTAAATGCACTAAAGTGATAAGTGTTTTTAATATGCTGATTTAAAGAAGCTGAATTGAATTGAGTCAAAACGAATATGCGATTCAAATTACTATTGATACAGTTACTAATTGGTATATCTACTAGCCTGTATTTGCCTGCAATTGGAACGGCAGGCTTAGACCTTCTTGCTGTCAAAGGCGACAATCTTGAACCTGCTCCTCCACCCAAAATAATAGAGACCGTTTCCTTAGCGTAATTAGACATATAATTTAAATTAACGTGTTTAATAGGATTCATATATTGATTGATAAGCATCTACAACTGATTCCCAACTATGATCAATTGACATTGCGAGATCAATCATTTTTTTCATTTGTATTTTATCTTGATATACAGCAATTGCACGTTCTATTGCATGAACAATATCATGTTCGTCTGCATGCATAAAACGAATACCAAATCCACCCTCATCACCCATATCCTTAACAGTATCATGTAATCCTCCCGTATCCCTTACCATGGGTATCGTTCCATATCTTAATGCATACATTTGGTTTAGTCCACAAGGTTCTACCCTACTTGGCATCAATAAAAAATCTGCGCCTGCGTAAGCTTCATGACCCACTTTTTCATCATACCCAATATAGGTATTATAAACACCTGGATACAATTGAACTAAATAATTTAATGCAGATTCAACTGGGGTTTCTCCAGCACCAATCATTAAAAAATTAGCCCCGCAATTTGTCTTATCTAATGCATGTTGAATTGCACCTGGCAAAACATCAGCAGCTTTTTCATACACAAGCCTGCCAATAAAAACAATTAATGGTTTATCTATATCAAGATTGAATCTATCACATAGCAATTGTTTATTCTTTTTCTTTTCGGTAGAATAGGTGTCCCTATTGAAATGGTACGCAATAAATGGATCTGTATCAGGATTCCATACTTCATTATCAATTCCATTTAAAATACCAACACATTTACCTTGTTCGTATTCAAAAAGGGATTCTAAACCATTTGACTGGTATTTTAACTGCTGCATATAAGTTGGACTCACCGTAGTTACCTTGTCTACACACTTGATTGCTGTTGCCAAAGGATTAATACATCCATCCCACTCTAACAATCCTCTTTTCCAAGTGTCCCATCTAGGAATTAATGTTGATTTTCCCCAGCCCATTGCACCATGATACTGCGCATTATGAATGGTTAAGATAGTTTTAACAGAAGCCAATTTTTGATAGTCGTAACAATACTTCATCATGAATGGAACTAATCCAGCTTGATGATCATGACAATGAACAACATCAGGCAAGCTTTGCCAACTTTTTAACCAATCAACTACTGCAATTTGAAATCCAATAAATCTATCGACATCATCTTCGTAACCATAAATTTTTGGACGGTCTAATAATCCATGTATGTCGACTAAGTATAAAGCATACCCTAATTGACCGCTGCTTTCTTTTATGATTGTGTAATTGAAAAACCAAGATCCTAAATAAGCGTCTCCTTTATGGACTACTTCCCAACTTGTTTTTTCTAAAAATGGGGTTTTGTACATAGGCATTACCACCATGGAATCTTGACCTGTTTTAACCTGGTATTTTGGCAATGCGCCTACCACATCACCCAAGCCTCCAGCTTTTGCCATCGGGTAACATTCTGCACTAATATGAACTACAAGCATGGAGGTATCATTTTGCTTTCAATTTACTAAATACTATTAACAATAAATGATTTTTTGTAGTCTAGGATTAAAAAAAATTGAGTATTTTGGGGGATCGAATCAACGATTAAACAAACGATACTTATGAGCCAAACCAAACAGCCCACAAATACAGGGGCACTTACAACCCTGATTGTGGTTTTCTTTTTCTGGGGATTTATTGCAGCTGGAAACAGTGTTTTTATCCCTTTTTGTAAAAACTACTTTGAACTAGATCAGTTCCAAAGTCAGTTAATTGATTTTGCATTTTATTTAGCCTATTATATTGGGGCACTTGGACTTTTTGCCTATGGTGCATTAGGTGGTAGAGATTTGGTTGGAAAATGGGGTTATAAAAAGAGCATTGTTTATGGCCTCTTGTTTTCTGCAATTGGTGCAGCAGCTATGATTATTGCAGTGAATGCAAATACATTTACTGGAATGTTAGTTGGATTATTTATCGTAGCCTTAGGATTTTCATTACAGCAAACAGCAGCGCAACCATTTGCAATTGCATTAGGCGACCCTTCTACAGGTACTAGCCGTGTGAGTTTAGGTGGAGGTATCAATTCATTCGGCACTTCTATTGGTCCAATCGTAGTTGCTTTGGCTTTATTTGGATCTGCCGCTGCAATTACAGACGAACAGATTAAACAATTGAGTTTAGATAAAGTGATTATCCTTTACACAGCAGTTGGTGGATTATTTATCGCGGCTGCTGCTTTATTTCATTTTTCTAAAAAAGTACCTGCAGGTATCTCTGATGAGAAAATGGAGCCAGCTGGTAAAGCATTGGCATTGTTGGTAATAATGACCGGTGTATTGATCGCGTTGTTTGTGCCAATTTTTGATAGTTATAAAATTGACCCTACTACATTAACTGATGATGGTAGGCATGCTTTAGAAACCTACAGAATGAAATGGCTTCTTGGTGCTTTAGCAACTGTTGTAGTTGGTTTATTAGCTGCAAATTTCACTGCACAAAAAAATGAAAAAGGTTGGGGCGCAATGAAATACCCACAATTAGTATTGGGTATGTTAGCCATCTTTGTTTATGTT
>CAZLKW010000020.1:15191-29579 GCA_964560215.1 uncultured Sediminibacterium sp.
ATTGGGGTAGTATGATGATTGGACGTTGGGCTGGCGCCATCAGTGCATTTGACTTTAAAAAGAAAACACAGCAATATTTAACATTTATTGTTCCAATCCTTGCATTCGGAATTGTGATTGCCTTGAATAGCATTGCTCAGTACGATATGAGCCCTTTATACTGGTATATCATTTGTGTATTCATACAAATCATCGCTTTCTACCTAAGTCAAAACAAGCCAGCTAAAACTTTATTGATTTTTAGTTTATTGGGTGTTATTGCAATGGTTTTAGGAATTTTCACAAAAGGCACTGTAGCAACTTATGCATTTTTAACGGGTGGATTGGCTTGTTCAATCATGTGGCCTTCTATCTTCTCTTTATCTGTTGCTGGCTTAGGGAAATATACGCCACAAGGTTCTGCTTTTTTAATCATGATGATTTTAGGGGGCGGCATTATCCCTCCTATTCAAGGAAAGATTGCAGACTATTTACAGTCATCCCATTTAGATCAACCAGGATTTGGTATTCATAATTCTTTCTGGGTACCTGCAATCTGTTTTGCTTATCTAGTATTTTTTGCAATTGCAGTTAAAGGCATATTGAAGAAACAAGGAATTAATTACGAAGAGGCTGAAACAAGTGGCGGTCACTAAAATAAAAACTTAATTTATTATGGAATCATATGTAGTAGGTGTCGATATCGGTGGAACGGGAACAAAATTTGGCATCGTAGATAAAGATGGAAATGTTTTATTCTCTAGTGAGATGTCTACAAAAAAACATCTTCAAGTGCACACATTCATCGATGAGTTACATGAACATTTATCTGAGATGATTGATAAGGTAGGCGGTTTTGGACGTATCAAAGGTATTGGCATTGGAGCTCCCAATGGTAACATCTATACAGGTACGATTGAATATGCGCCTAACCTACCATGGAAAGGCATTATTCCTTTTGCAAAAATGGTGCAGGACAAATTCAAGATTCCAGTTAAGTTAACCAACGATGCCAATGCGGCTGCAGTGGGTGAAATGATGTATGGCGCTGCTAAAGGTATGAAGGATTTTATCATGATTACTTTGGGTACGGGCGTTGGAAGTGGCATTGTAGCAGGTGGTCAATTAATTTATGGTCACGATGGTTTTGCTGGAGAATTAGGACATACCATTATCATTCCTGATGGAAGACTACATTTAGGTACTGGCAAAAAAGGTTCTTTAGAAAGCTATGCCTCTGCAACTGGTGTTGCGCAATCTGCAAAAGAAATATTGACTCAATCAGATCGTCCAAGTACTTTAAGAGCTTTAGAGCTTGAAAGTATCAGTTCGAAAGATGTGTACGAAGCTGCTGTAAAAGGTGATGAAGTGGCTTTGGAAGTTTTTGAATTTACTGGAAAAATCTTGGGGATGTCTTTGGCTAACTTCATCATGTTCTCAAGTCCAGAAGCCGTTATATTATTTGGCGGGTTAACAAAAGCTGGAGACATGATTTTGAAACCAACTCGAGAACATATGGAAGCAAATTTGATAGAGATATTCCAAAATAAAGTGAAGATATTAATCAGTCATTTGAAAGAATCAGATGCTGCAATACTTGGTGCCTCCGCCCTTATGTGGGAATAGAATAATTAATTAGAAATAATAAAAAAGGCCGCACATTGTGTGGCCTTTTTTATTATGATGTAGCTAAACTATTTTAAAAGTGCTTGCTCTTCCATCCACTTATTTCTACCCCAGCCCTGTATCACGTGCTTTTCTGAATGGTATGAAGATCTAACCAATGGGCCACTTTCTACATAATCAAAACCAAGTTCATAGCCAATTGCTCTTAGTTCAGCGAACTCATCTGGGTGAACGAATCTTTGAACAGGTAAATGCTTTTTAGTGGGTTGTAAATATTGACCGATGGTAAGGACATCACATCCAACACCAATAAGATCTTTCATTGTTTGTATCACTTCTTCTTTTTCTTCTCCAATGCCCAACATTATGCCTGTCTTAGTGCGCATACCTCCTTTCTTCAATGTCTCTAATACTTCTAAACTTCTTCTATACTTTGCTTGCACGCGCACACGCTTTGTATTGCGTTCTACTGTCTCCATATTGTGACTTACAACTTCTGGAGCTGCTTCAATAATTCTTTCTATTTGCTCTTTGATGCCTCTAAAATCTGGGATCAATGTTTCTAAAGTTGTATCTGGTGTTAAAGCCTTAATCGCTTTAATTGTATTTGACCAAATAATGGATCCTCCATCGGGTAATTCATCTCTATCCACGCTTGTTAAAACAGCGTGCTTTACTTTCATTAAATAAATTGCTTCTGCAACACGTTGTGGTTCATCCCACTCAACTGGTTTAGGTCTACCTGTAGCAACTGCGCAAAATTGACAGCTTCTAGTACAGATATTGCCAAGGATCATAAATGTAGCTGTACCCTCTCCCCAACATTCACCCATATTTGGGCAATTGCCACTCTCGCAAATCGTATGTAATTTATGTTTGTCTACCAAGCCTCTAACATGTTTATAGCTTTCTCCAATGGGCAATTTAACTCTTAACCAATTGGGCTTTTTTGTATGTTGTTCTGCTGGTACGATTGGTAATTCTTGCATGCTTTTCTGTTATCAGATGCAAAAATACAAGACTTGTGCTTAAATTAAGCCTTTCGTTGTAAATTTACCAAAATCACAAATCAATTAAATCTAAGGATATGACAGCTACAGTAACCTATGACGCTAATTTAAGAACCACCTGTTTACACCTTCAAAGCGGCTCTAGTTTTGAAACAGATGCGCCTTCTGATAATAAAGGTCAAGGTGCTCGTTTCTCCCCTACAGATTTAATTGCAACTGGCTTAGGCGCTTGTTTAATAACTACTATGGGTATCAAAGCCGAAACAATGGACATTAAACTAGATGGCGCTAAAGTAGAAGTAACTAAAGTGATGATGAGTGAACCTAGAAGAATTGGAAAAATCGTCATTGCAGTTACGATGCCTGCCTTAAACTTAGACGAGAAGACAATAGAAATTCTTGAAAGAGTTGGAAGAACCTGCCCTGTTGAAAGAAGTTTACACCCAGATATGGAATTGGATATTAGCTTTAAATGGTTGTAGGAAGATAGCTTAATAACTTACTTACTGGCAAACCCATCACATTGTAGAAGTCGCCCTCGATTCCCTTTATACCGACCACTCCAATCCAGTCTTGTATACCATAGGCGCCAGCTTTATCATAAGGCTTATATTGGTCAATATAATAGCTAATTTGATCTTCTGTTAATGGATGAAAATGAACGAAAGTCGTTTCATGAAATGAACGTGCTTCGTCTCCATTGATTAAAAACACGCCTGTAATTACACGATGTGTTTTGCCTGACAATTTCTTTAAGATACTTATGGCATCAGACCTGTCAATTGGCTTTCCAATAATTTCATCCTCTAATACCACGATCGTATCTGCAGCAATAATCCATTTACCTTTATGCTGTGGGTACTCCTTAATGATTTTTTCTTGAACTGCTAATGCCTTGCTCTTAGCTATATGAACAGGCACCTGATCTACTTGCATCTCTATAGGAAAATCTTCTGTTGCTTCAGAAACGATAACATCAAATTGCAGATCTGCCCATGCTAATAATTGTTTCCTTCTTGGAGATTGTGATGCTAAAATATACACACTCATAGTTTCAAATATTAAAGCACAAAATAAAAGAAGCACATCGATAATATGCCCATTAACATCGCAAGTTTAATTAAATTACTTAAGCGATTAAAATCAGCTTTTGAATAAGCTTGTTTCAAATTAAATAAAACATAAATCAAGGGCGCAATGATTGTAATCACTGCATATGCAATTGGAATCCACCATCCAAAAGGGATCGCATACAATTGAATAATTGTAAGTACAAGAATAAGCACCATTAACCAAACCGCTACATACACTTTTGTTGTTTGCAATCCCCATGCAATAGGCATTGTTTTACAACCAAATTTTTCATCTCCACCCATATCCTCCATGTCTTTTAAAGCTTCTCTAATTAAGGTAAGTATAAATGCAAAACTGCTATATAGTAACATTAATTTTAAAAACCTTAAATCCGTTGGACGCATTTGAGTTGGATGTAGCAATTGAAATAAAGTGAATTTAGAAAAATATACTACCCCGATAGTCCATGCTGTTAATACTGCAATAACAACATTTCCTACTAAGAAATCTCTTTTAAAATTGGTAGAATAAAACCATAAAATTAATATGGTTGCTAAATTCGAAAAATGTAGGTGCAAGTATTGCTGAAAAGGAAATACGATAAGAGAAGCGTAGACACCGCCCATGCTTAAAACTAAATGCCAAAAGATAACCCAACGTCTACTAATATAAGAGCCAACAACAACCGATTCAGGTTTATTCACCTGGTCAATGTTCACGTCGAAATAATCGTTGATAATATATCCAGCCGCTGCAATACAAATACTTGTAACAACAATAAAATAGAATGTGTAATCAACCGTCAATTCAATATTAGAATAGAGTGGCTTATAAATACAAAAGTGAAAAAGGGATTCTGCTAATAAAATAAAAAGCAAGTTGGGCCATCTTACTAATCTAAAAAAATGTAATAGGCTTTTCACGCTAGATTATTTAGCTTGAATTTGGTCCACTGTATCCCAATGGCCATTTAATTTGAGTACTTTTTCAATTACCTCTCTTGCACAACCTTCTCCACCCTTTGCAACTGCCTTGTAACTTGCAATCTGCTTTATATCAAAACAGGCATCTGTTGGACATGCTGCAATACCAACAACCTGCATTGCTTCGTAATCTGGCATGTCATCGCCCATGTATAAAATTTCTTCGAGGGGAATATTTTCGGTCAAGGAAAGTTTTTCTAATAATTCTTTCTTGTCCTTTACTTTCATATGGACTTCTTCCACACCCAGCTTTTCTAACCTGTCTTTTACTTCGACAGAATGTCCTCCTGAAATAATCCAAACTTTATAACCTTTTTTAATTGCTAACTGAATAGCATAGCCGTCTTTGATATTCATTGAACGAACCATTAACCCATCTGGCATGACAATCAAAGTGCCGTTGGTTAAAACGCCATCTACATCAAAAGCAAAACATTTTATTTTTTCTAAGGCTGTTAGCAAAGGTTTTATTTTTTTTGGTTATCGCGCCATTCGTATACCCATGCACTTTGGATCATCTCCAAATGCCCTTCATTAGACTCTTCTTTCTTGCCTTCAAAATGAGGCAGGGTCAAAACCCATTCTAAAAGATCTGTGAAACGAACTCTATATATTTTGGATTCAGTAAAGTCATCTCCAAATTTTTCATATAATTTTTGGGCAATGTCTTCGTGGTCATTCCAATGGATTGGTGGCTCAAATTGGTTCATACTATTATTATATCTTTTAAATTATTCTCCTAAAAATTGTGTCTGATCAGGCAATACAACTTCAATCTCGCCAGATCCTGCTTTCAATTCACATTGACAACCTAATCTTGACTCAATTCTTGGGCTTACTGCTCTATCTATAAAATCTTCTTCTTTATCTGACAACTCTGCCAAATGCTCCATGCCCTTTTTGACATATAAATGACAAGTGCTACATGCACAAACTGCACCGCGATTATAGTGTAATTCAATACCTGCATCTAAGATGACTTCTAATAAACTCTGGTCTGCAGCAACATTTTCTAAAGTTACCGACTCTAGTCCTTTTTGCTCGAAATTAATTTTTAATGAATACATAAATGCGCGTTACTATTTTTGCAAAAATAGCTTTAAACGAGCAATAGGTAAAGCGCTAAGCTCCTTTTATTTGTCGAAATACAAAAAAAATGACTAGGAGCAGTTGTCTAGGACTATCTTTGCGTCCTAATCGTATTCCTATGGCTATAGTTGGCTTTTCCGAAAGAATTTACCTGCAATTTTTAAGGACGAAATTCAAAACCTTAAGTAAACTAGCTCCCGCAACTGCAGGCAGAATGGCTTTTGACTTATTTTGTACCCCCTATCCTAAATATAAAAAAAGAAAAGCCCCTGCAATTTTTAACCATGCAAAGAATTTGACGGTGGTTTTGAAAGACAAAACCAAGATAAAAGGGTTCGAATGGTGCTCAAACACACCAAATGGACAAACAGTCCTGATTGCGCATGGATATGCAAGTTTCGCTTATAAATTTGAACATTATATTACCCCATTGTTAAAAATGGGGTATCGAGTGCTCGCCTTTGATGCACCTGGACATGGCCAAAGCGAAGGAAAGCATATTAATGTCGTCGTTTACCAAGAGGCTATTGAACAAATAATGGAACAATGTGGCCCAGTAAATCATTTCATTGGCCATTCTTTAGGTGCACTTACTTTATCCATGATTGCTGAACAAATTGATCGGCCAAATGAACGAAAATTTGTTTTAATCGCCCCAGCCACTAAAACAACGACAACATTTGATAACTTTTTTAAAATGATGCATTTTAACCAAGTTACCAAAGATGCATTTATCAATCAAGTGCTTAGTCTTACAACGCACAAAGTTGAATATTTTGCGTCAGATCGGGCCTTAGCCAATTACAAGGGGCCGCTGCTTTGGGTTCACGATCAGGAAGATTTGGTTTGCCCCTATAAAGATTTGGAAGATTTTCAAAAGAATGCACCAAATAATGTGGAGTTTCTGATAACCAACGGATTAGGTCATAATAAAGTCTATAAAACTGCCGAAGTAATGGATCAAATAATGGCATTTTTGGCTCCAATTAAGTAGATCATTTTTATTTTTTATCCGAAAGCTATAATATTGCAGCAAGGACGAAGCTGATTTTTTCAATAGAATTTGCTTTATCTTAGCGTATAAATAGTTGATTTTCAATATATAAATAACCCGAAGGAGCGGTTTGAGCTATGTCAAAGAACTTATTAATTGTGGAGTCGCCTGCAAAAGCGAAGACGATAGAAAAGATTTTGGGCGATGAATTTGAAGTAAGAAGCTGTTATGGCCATATCAGAGATTTGGAGAAAAACGATATGGGTATAGATATGAAAAACCACTTTGCACCAAGGTATATGGTACCAAGTGAAAAAGAAAAAGTGGTGAAGGAACTTAAATCTATGACTAAGAAGGCTAAAGAAGTCTGGCTTGCATCGGATGAGGACCGTGAAGGAGAAAGTATTAGTTGGCATTTAGCAGAAGTTTTAGGTTTAGACCCTAAAAAAACAAAGCGTATTGTTTTCCATGAGATCACAGCCCCTGCCATAAAAAAAGCAGTTGAAAATCCACGACTAATTAATATGGATTTGGTGGATGCGCAACAAGCGAGAAGAATATTAGATAGAATAGTTGGTTTTGAATTAAGCCCTGTTTTATGGCGTAAAATTGGCATGCAAAGAAGTTTGAGCGCAGGACGTGTTCAAAGTGTTGCTGTTCGGTTAATTGCTGAAAGAGAAAGAGAAATTAATCAATTTATTCCTGAGAGTGTATTTAAAGTATCTGCATTATTTTCTGCATTGGATATTAATAAAAAGAAAGTAAAATTCAAGGCAGATGGCCCTCAGAAGTTAACCACTGCAGGAGCGGCAGAAAAATTCTTAAACGAATGTAAGGGTGCAAAATATACCGTTAAAGACATTACTGTAAAAGACGGGAAACGTACGCCATCAGCACCTTTCACAACTTCTACCTTACAACAAGAAGCATCAAGAAAATTAGGATACGGGGTAAGTAAAACGATGCTACTTGCACAGAAATTGTACGAAAGTGGTAAGATCACTTATATGAGAACTGATAGTATTAGTTTGAGTGAAACGGCGATTGATGCAATCAAAGCAGAAATCAAATCTAGCTTTGGCGACAACTATTACCAACCTAGAAAATTCAAGAATAAAAACGAAAGTGCACAAGAGGCACACGAAGCCATCCGACCTACTTATATGAATGAGAGCAAGGTAGATGACGCTGATACAAATCGCTTATATGAACTAATTTGGAAAAGAACGATTGCTTCACAAATGAGTGATGCACAGTTTGAAAAAACAACTGCCAAAATTGAAATTTCTACTAACAAAGAAACTTTAACAGCAAGTGGTGAAGTGATGAAATTTGATGGTTTCTTAAAAGTATACTTAGAAGGAAAAGATGACGATGATATAGAAGAAGATACTGACGAATCTGACGGCGAAGCACTATTACCACCTTTAGCAAAAGGACAAGTACTTGATTTTATAAGCATGACAGGGCTTGAAAGATTTAGCCGACCAACCTCAAGATTTACTGAAGCAAGTTTGGTAAAGAAATTAGAGGAATTAGGTATTGGAAGACCTTCTACCTATGCACCTACTATCTCTACCATTGTGAAGCGTAACTATGTAGAAAAAAGAGAGAAAGAAGGTGTTAAAAGAGTATATCAAATACTTTCATTGGACGCAAAAGATGTCATTAAAACAGAGACTGCTTCAGAAATTACTGGTGCAGAAAAAAATAAACTTTCCCCTACCGACTTAGGATTGGTTGTAACCGATTTCTTGAAATTGCATTTTGAAAAAGTAATGGACTTTGGTTTTACAGCAAAAATTGAAGGTGAATTTGATGAGATTGCTTTAGGGAAATTGAAATGGAGTAAGATGTTGGAGAATTTCTACCAACCTTTCCATGAAACAATTGAGCATACACTCGAAACTGCAGAAAGAGCTAAAGGGGAGCGCGAACTTGGATTTGATCCAATTAGTGGCAAGAAAGTGATCGCAAGAATGGGTAGATATGGCCCAATGGTACAAATTGGACATCAGGATGAAGAAGAAAAACCAAAATTTGCTAAACTTAAAGCTTCTCAAAGTATCGAAACCATTAGTTATGAAGAAGCGATGGAACTTTTCAAGCTTCCAAGAAATTTAGGTTTATTTGAAGACGAAGAAGTAACTGTCAATATTGGTCGTTTTGGCCCTTATGCTGCCCATAGCAAGAAGTTCTATTCCTTGAACAAGGAAATGGACCCTTATACTGTGAGTCTTGAGGAATTGACTCCAATGATCGCAGAAAAGCGTAAAGCAAAAGACGAACGTACCATTAAAGTATTTGAAAAAGAAAAAATCCAATTACTACGTGGTCCTTATGGTCCATATATCAAGCAAGGTTTACGCAATTTTAAATTGACAAAAGAACAACAAGAAAAAGTTGAAGAGCTAACCATTGAGGAAGTAAAAGAGATTATCGAAGAATTGAAAAAGAACCCTCCACGCAAGACAGCTCGAAAGAAGAAAGCATCATAATAATAATTGTAGCGTTTTAACGAATATTAACGCTACAATTATTCTACTCTAATGATTCATATAAAAAAAGATCGCATCATTGATGCGATCTTTTTTTATATGCCACTTTTAAATTCTAATTAAGTGAATTATAAGTAAAAATTAAGCCATTGAAGGACTTGGCTTGCTCATTGATTTCAAGAAATGTATATGAGCTTTAACGGCACTTAATACTGTTGGGTATTCAATATAATTCAGTTGAAACTCAGCACATGCCTCTTTAACTATCTTACTTATTGCAGGATAGTGTACATGAGAAATTTTAGGAAATAAATGATGTTCAATTTGAAAATTCAGCCCACCTACTAACCAGCTTACAATCTTGCTTTTTGTAGCAAAATTAGCAGTAGTCTGTATTTGATGTGCCGCAAATTCGTCAGGTAATCTATTCTCAGGCTGTATCGCTACTGGAAAATCAGTGTGTTCAACCGTATGTGCTAATTGAAAAACGATGCTTAAAACAAAACCTGCAAAGAAAGTACTTACTATAAAGCCAACTAACCATGCTTGCCATCCTAAAACCATGATAGGAATCACCACAAAAATAGCAGCGTGGTAAACTTTGACAATCCAGAACTCAAAATGATCTGCAATTGACATTTTTTTCAAAGGAATATTGCCAATTTTTTGTTTGAAGTATTTATTATAATCCGTAAAGAAAATCCAAAATACATATAATAACATGTATAGTATACTAAAATAAATATGTTGGAAACGGTGTAAAACATAATGTTTTTGAGTGGGCGCCATTCTCATAAACACACCTACTTCGATATCATCATCTACCCCATCTACATTCGTGTAGGTATGGTGGATGGTAACATGCTTCATACTCCACATAAAACGACTTGCTCCAAGAATACTGATAGAAGAGGATGCTAACTTGTTTAACCATGCATACCTACTAAAACTACCATGACTGCCATCGTGCATAATGTTAAATCCAATTGCAGCAATCAAGCCCCCAAAAAATAAACATTCAAAAATGGCTATTACAGTTGGAGGTGTAAAAAATACAAGATGAATATAGGTAACAAAAAATAAACTTACTAAGATTGCCGCCTTCGTAAACAATTTATAATTACCAGTACCACAAATTGTATGTTCTTCTAAATATTGATTGACTCTTTTCTTTAATTCCGCATGTAATGATTTATTCACTACAGGGAATTTAGGGATGGAAACAGTTTGATTTTGCATAAACGTCTTAGACTTTAGTATATGCAATGTAAGTCATTAATTGAATAAAAGGAGCTTAATGAATGCTAAAAATTAGTGAACGTTTGGGATTTAAATTTATTACATCATTAGATAAATATACATATCCACAACAGTTGGATAACTTGATTCGTTTGTTTAACTTTTTTTACGTCAATTTGAACAAGAATTAGGACGATCTATTCAACTATGTTGCCAAAAACAGAAGAAATAAAAGCATTATTTAGCCTCATCGATGATCCAGACGAGGAAGTATTTAGTACGATAGCTAATCGACTTTTAGATTATGGTAGCCCAATCATTCCAGACCTTGAAAATCTTTGGGAAAATACTTTAGACGAATCCACTTTAGAACGCATAGAAAAGATGATTTATCAACTGCGTTTAAAAGATATTCAACAACAATTAATTGAATGGAGTACACAACCAAAGCCATCACTTTTTGAAGGTGCTTTAATTCTTGTAAAATACCAATACCCTGAATTGGCCTTAGATCCTTTAAGACATCAATTAGAAAAAATTCGACGTAATATATGGCTAGAGTTAAATAATTATTTAACGCCACTTGAACAAGCTAATGTACTTCGTAATATTTTATTCAGCTACTATCAAATTAAAGGAGTAGAAGTAAATTATGAAAACCCTGAAGATTTTTTAGTTTCTTCTCCCCTGCAATCTAAGCCAGGAAATGCTTTTGCAAACTCTTTGATTTATGCAGAATTATGCCAACAATTAGAAATTCATGCTGAATGGATCAATATTCCTAAGCAATGCATACTTGCCTATTTTAGTGCAGATTGGGAGCCGCATGAAATTGTCCCAAATCCACAAGAATTTATACAATTTTATGTCGAAGGCACTTCTGGACATCCCTTCTCTCAAAAAGATATGGACCAATATTTTTTAAGACACAATATTGAGCCTAAAACTGTTTATTACAAAAGACTATCTAACCAAAGGGTTATCAAAAAAATGATTCTTGAATTCGCAAAATGTTTTCAAAGTCCAACACTACAATTTAAACGTGACGACTTAATTGAATTAGCCGGTTTAATAGATTAAGTAACAAATTATTTAAGGGAATGCTAGAACAATTCGAACATATTTATACAAGTCCAATTGGTCGAATTAAAATCACAGCAGATAATGATTGTATTCAAGCGCTACTTTTTTTGGACGAACAAGATCAAGGTGCTCACAAGATAGAAAAAGAAAGTCCTCCAGTGATTCATCAATGCATTGATGAATTGATAGAATATTTTAATGGTTCTAGAACAAAATTCACAGTACCAATACATCAAAGCGGCACAGACTTTCAACAAAAGGTATGGAAAGAATTATACGAAGTGCCTTATGCCAAAACAATGAGCTATGCTGATTTAGCAAAAAAATTAGGTGACCCTAAAGTTATTAGAGCTGCCGCATCTGCAAATGGTAAAAACAAAATTGCCATCATTGTACCCTGTCATAGAATCATTGGTTCTGATAAAAATCTAACAGGTTATGCATGGGGATTGGCTAGAAAAAAATGGTTATTACAACACGAATTTAGGATAGGACTGGGTGTTCAAACCTTATTTGCCTAAAATCGATCCTGTAAAGCCAAAAGGCAGGATATAATCAGCCGAAGGTATCATCATGATCTTTCCGGTCTTTCCCGCTAATATTAGCTTTATGGGCGCTTTATACCTGATCTCATAATCTAATAATGATTGTCTGCACATGCCACAAGGAGACAAAGGATGATCTGACTCAGCTCCATTGGGTATATAACTAATCGCCATTGCAGTGATTGTTTCTTTTGGATGTTGGCTGCCAATACTATTTAATAAAGTTCTTTCTGCACAGATTCCAACTGGATAACTTGCGCTCTCCTGATTAGAACCTAAAACAATCTGTCCATTTGACAATCTTGCTGCCGCACCAACCTTAAATTTGGAAAAAGGTGCAAATGCTGTTTCTACTGCTTCATAGGCAGCATTCAATAAAGCAAGATCTTCTGACTGCATTTCTTGTTTTGTATCAAACTCTTCATAGTCAAATTCAAACTTCTTTTGCATGCTTCTTATTTAATTAAATTAAATAACCTATTCCATCTGATAGATTGGCTATAGCTAAACCAAATCAAAGCAGCGCGTCCTACAATATGTGTTTCTGGAACAAAACCCCAATAACGACTATCTTGACTGCGATGACGGTTATCTCCCATCATCCAATAATAATTTTGTTGGATTGTGTAAGTGTTAGTCGCTTTCCCATTAATCAAAAATTGGCCATTCAAACTTGTGATCTTATTGTTTTCATAGCCCTCAATCAACCTTCTATAAATCTCAATCGTGCTATCATTCAATATTATTTGATCCCCTTTTTTTGGTATTCTTATTGGACCATAATTATCAGCAGTCCATGGATAATGCGTAATATCATTCGGGAAAGTATAACCAACATTTTGATCCTCAAATAAATCCACCGATTTAACATTTGGCAATCTCTTTAAACTTGCAGCCGCGGATGCAGTCATATTTAATTTGAATGTATTGGGCCTGCCCTCCACAAATTGAAAATCTGCAGTAGCCTCATTGATATTAATACCTAAACTGTCTTGTATAAAGTCTTCTGCCAATGGTCTGCCATCCGTTTCAATTAAATATTCTGTTTGCATATTCGGCGCCATCAATGCAGGTGCACCATTTACAAATAATCTACTTTTCTTGATCTCTATTACATCTCCTGGGATCCCCACGCAACGCTTGATATAGTTATCCGTTTTGTCCATTGGATGCACTAAAATTGGATAATCTGCTTGAAGCTTCTCACGATCATTATTGTATTGAGGGCTTCTCAAAACATCGTAATATGGTATTTTAGATCCAAATTCTGGTAGATTAATTATGGTATCGCCAGTTGGGAAGTTGAACACCACCACATCGTTCCTTTGTATATCTCTCAACTTTGGAAAACGTTTATAATCCAACTGTATCCATTTTAAATAAGACGGCGTAGTTGGTGCTCCAGGTAATGTATTATGAACAAAAGGAAAAGACAATGGTGTTTGTGGTATTCTTGCACCATAAGTTACTTTGTCGACAAATAAAAAGTCATTCACTAACAAAGTTTTCTCCATACTTTCTGTCGGAATTACAAATGCTTCAAATAAAAATGTTCTAATTAAAGTTGCTGCTACTACAGCAAATACTGCAGCATCTACCCACTCTCTTGATGCTGGTTTATGGTAGTGCGCTAATGCCTCTTCTCCAAACCATTTTTCATTTTTATCCAACCCTAGATAAGGCAAGTAAATAAATGGTACTAAAACAGTTAATGTATGGTGTATTAATTTAACTCGTTTAAAATGCATCACAAAAATTATAGTGATCCACAAAGTCACAAACTGTCCTAAAATTGGAATCAATTGTAGCCAAAACCAGAATGTAGGTATTTTACAAAGCTTCACTATCTCCCATGTATTGTAAATTGGAATGATGGCTTTATTTGCAGGAACCCCTGCTTTTTTTAACATCATAAAAATTCCAATATGCCATCCTAACCAATAAAGAATAAAAAGTATCATGCCCATATAGTTGTAATTATATAATACAAAAATATCCCTTTGTGAGGGATATTATATAAAAAGATTTATTAGCCGTTAAGCCATAGTTTGAATGGTCAAAAACAAGGATTTACCTTATTTGTATTGTTGTAATACCTCTTTTACCAATTTTACAGAACGTGTGACGTCTGGAATAGCTAAGGCAGTCAAATTAGGCGCATAGTGCATTGGAGCATCTGCGCTTGTAATTCTTCTGATTGGCGCGTCAAGGTAATCGAATCCTTCTTTTTGAATTCTATAGCTCAATTCAGAAGATACAGAAGCAAAT